>JAJTBP010000443.1 GCA_021286825.1 Marinilabiliales bacterium
ATTTCAGCCATGGTCCGGCCATCGAAATGTGGTCGGTCGTACATTTACCCCTTGCCTTGATCAAAAGCGGCAGGTTGGTAAGTTCCTCTCCATTCCAAGGTGCGAAGGGTTCGAGCAATTGCAACCTATCGGAATCAGGATTGACAGCCACTACGATGTTGCGGTATTGATTTGATGGAGGGATCAGTCCGGCATCCTCCACCGCAAATCCCTTGGCAGGAAGTTGTTCGCCGGTGGGTTCATCCAGCTTGACCGATTGACCTGCTTCGTTGATCAGGGTATCCGTGATGGGGTTGAAATCCAGAGTTCCGGCAATGGCAAATGCGGTGACAATCTCCGGTGATGCCACAAATCCATGTGTTTTGGGGTTGCCGTCAGTCCGTTTGGCAAAGTTCCGGTTGAAAGAGGTCATGATGGAGTTCTCGGGGAGGGCATCGGCATTTTCCCTGGCCCATTGTCCGATGCAGGGTCCGCATGCATTGGCCAGAACCACTCCGCCAATCGATTCAAATGCTTTGAGGTATTGATCCCTGTCGACCGTATAGCGCACAAGTTCTGATCCTGGTGTCACCGTAAAACCAGCCTTTACCTTGAGGTTCTTGGCTTTCGCCTGAAGGGCTATGGAGGCAGCCTTGCTCATGTGTTCGTAGGAAGAGTTGGTGCAGGAACCGATCAGTCCCACTTTCATCTCCAAGGGCCAGTTGTTCTCTTTGGCAACCTGTTTGAAACGGGAGAGGGGAGTAGCCAGGTCCGGTGTGAATGGACCGTTGATGTGCGGTTCCAGTTCGGAAAGATTGATCTCGATCACCTGATCAAAATATTGTCCGGGGTTCGCATAGACTTCTGCGTCCCCATTCAGATGATTTGCGATGGTATCGGCCATGGCTGCGATCTCGGCTCTGCCGGTGGCTTTCAGATAGGCAGCCATCTTTTCATCATATCCAAAGATGGAAGTGGTGGCACCGATTTCGGCTCCCATGTTGCAGATGGTTCCTTTTCCGGTACAGGAGATGGTCGATGCACCCTCTCCAAAATATTCAACGATGGCACCGGTCCCTCCTTTGACGGTTAGCAATCCGGCCACTTTCAAAATGACATCTTTGGGAGAACTCCATCCGCCCAGTTTGCCTGTGAGCTTGATGCCAATCAGTTTGGGAAACTTGAGCTCCCAGGGAATGCCAGTCATGACATCCACTGCATCGGCACCGCCTACACCAATGGCGATCATTCCCAATCCCCCGGCATTGACGGTATGAGAGTCTGTACCCACCATCATTCCTCCCGGGAAAGCATAATTTTCAAGTACTACCTGATGGATGATCCCGGCACCAGGTTTCCAGAAGCCAATTCCGTATCGTTTGGAAACGGTTGCCAGAAATTCGTATACCTCTTTGTTGGGCACCTCTGCATTTTTCAGGTCCGTTACGGCTCCCTCCTTGGCCAGAATCAGGTGATCGCAGTGTACCGTAGAAGGCACAGCGGCTTCATCCTTTCCGGCTTGCATAAACTGCAAAAGTGCCATCTGGGCTGTAGCATCCTGCATGGCTACCCTGTCCGGACCAAAATTGACATAGGAAACACCCCTTACATAAGGCTTTTCGGGCATCTCTTCAGAAAGATGCGCATAAAGAATCTTCTCAGTCAATGTAACAGGTCGTCCCAGCAGCGCTCTCAGTTGCTCAGTCTTCTGAGGCAGGGCTGCATATACCTTTTGGATCATCTCAAAATCGTAGGCCATAATCAGTTATAATTTAAGTAATACGCTGTTTCAAACGGGAAGCTGACTGCTTTGGTAAGTCTTTTACGATTCCTTCCGGAATAGGTATCAACTCTTTGCAAAATTGGCTAATTTTATCCGAATTATGAATTCCGGAGAGAACGGTATTTAAAAAATCAGCCATCTTCCTGCAGGGAATGAAAAATCCGAAGATCCCAGTAACGGAAGAAA
>JAJTBP010000073.1 GCA_021286825.1 Marinilabiliales bacterium
TGGCCACCGGAGTTGCCTCTGTATTTTTTGTACTGCAGGCAAAAAGCAGTGTCAGGAAAACCATCCATACAGATGAAGATAAGCTTCTCATATTTGTGTTTCAAAATTTCCGGTTCATAGGAGCTCCTTTCGGGGAAATCTCTCTTCTCTAATCTCTTTAAGGCTGAAATGCAAAGAGGTATCAAGGCCCCCTGTCACCAAGGGATTGAATCATCAGATACCCTGAACCTTCGGATCTCTTATACCTTCCGAAGAAGACTTGTTTTCAGAGGCAGATCCGAGGCATTTTGCAGGCCATTTCCCTGCGCATCCATTAGACGTACAATCGGGTACTAAGTTTAATCGGTCATTCATTCTTTTACACGGGAAGCGATTCGGGAATCGGTCCGGTCATTTTTTGAGTTTTTACGGGGGATCGCAGGGCTTCCTTCGTTCAACGAAGATCATTTGACGGTACCACTGATCTTCGTTACAGAGCAGGCATTGAAATAACCCAGGGCTCCACCCGAGATGTTGCTGACCGGATTGGCCGGATTGGCTGCATCTCCGTCACTGTTCCCGGAAGATCTGAAATATTCGTATATTTTTTTGTCGACGGATTCCAGCCAGATGGTCACCTGATCTCCTTTGTTCAGGACGATTTCGGTGTTGCGCGACATGAAAGAGTACTTGACGATGTTGCCCTGGTAAAGCTCATCCGACATGGTGAAGTAGTTTTTTTGCTGCGATCCGTTGATGAAATAGAGAAATTTGTAGTAATTGACCGTATAGGGAGGATCGGTGAACCGAACAGTGGTCATCCTCTCCCCACTGAAGGGATTGACGGAAAAGTAGATGCTGTCCATGGCCACAGGGTAAGGCATGTTGGAGGTTGCCGTGTAGGTCAATCCTTCCGATTGCACCGTAAGGGTGTAATTTCTACCCGGTATTCCCCTGAAGCGAGAGGTCTTGTATAGTCCGGCCGATGTTTCAGTCAACTCCTCATTCTGATTGTAATTGTCCGTAAGGATGAGCTTGGCTCCGGATACCGGCGGATAGTTGCTGCTTGCATTGAAGTCGACCGTTCGGGAAAGCTTCACCATATAGGGTCCCGGCTGGTCGTTGACCACACCTTCGATCACCAGTTGGGGGGTGGTGGAGGATAGATCCAACTGAATGACCTTTTCGCAAGAACTCCAGAATATGATACTGCATAGGCATGCAAGGAATCCTGCCCATTTGCGCTTGGCAGAATGGGTAGGTAAACCGAACAATGGGATGGTAACTCTTCTCATCCTGGTCAGAATTTGAAATTGTAGGTCACGGAGGGAACCATCTTGAAAAGGGTCGTTTGTACCGCTTCCGTCCGGTTTGGATCCTCCTTGTTCTCCCGGAAGGTAATCATGTAGGCATTGTCCCGACCGTAGGCATTGTAAAGGGAGAAGTTCCAACTGGACTCCTTCCTTCCTGTTTTTTTCCGCCTCCAGGTAGCTCCCAGATCCAGCCGATGGTAAGCAGGCATCCTGTCGACATTTCTATCTCCGTAATAAAACATGGTCTTTCCATCCACTGCATACTTGCCGATGGGAAAGGTGACGGCATTTCCGGTGTAATAGACCCAGGTGGCAGAGAGGGTCCATTGCTTGCCCAAATCGTACATGCCGACAATCGAAAGATCGTGTGTACGATCCTGCTTTGCAGGGAAATACCTCCCTTCATTGATGCCGTCGAATTTTCTTTCGGTTTTCGAAAGGGTGTAACTGATCCATCCGGTCAGGATACCCGTTCTTTTTTTCAGATACAATTCCATGCCATAGGCCCGGCCATTACCGGTCAGGATCTGCGATTCCACATTCTCGTTGAACAACAATTCCGCACCACTTTTGTAGTCGATCTGGTTTCCCAGTTTTTTGTAATAGGATTCCGCAGAAAACTCATACTGGTTGGATTTGAAATTCCGGTAATATCCGACAGAAAACTGATCGGCAGACTCCGGTTTGACATTGTTGCTGCTGGGGATCCATCGGTCTGTGGGATTGCCTGCATTGGAATTGGAGAGCAGGTGCAGGTTTTGCATGTTTCGGCCAGCAGAGGCCTTGAGGGAACTCTGTTCCGATAGTCGGTAATCCAACGTAATGCGGGGTTCCGGACTGAAATAATTGCAAACAAATTGCCTGCTTCCAAAATGTTGGGTGTCGGTGACCCTGCCACTGGTGTCATAGCTGTAAAAATCGCCGGGACCCAACGCACTGAATAGGGAAAACCGAATGCCGTATTCTATTTTGAACGATTCGGTAAAGTTGTATTGATGGGACATATACAACGCATTTTCCAGTGCAAATTTGTTGGTGAGTTTCTTCAAGTCAACATTGTTGTCGGAGGTGATGATGCCGGGAATGATCTTGTGATAAATTGATGCGAACCCAAGTTTAATGGTGGAAGAGGCATCCTTGTAAAACTGTAGATCCTCTTTGATTCCATAATCCTGAATACGCGAGATGATGTTCAGCTTGTTCCCGTTGTTGATGTAAATGCGATAGTCGTAGTTGCTGAATATCAAGGAGGTATTGGAGAACAGCCGGTCCGAAAATAGGTGGTTCCATCGGACGGTTCCGGAGATGTTTCCCCAATCGATGCCAAAGGTGTTTTTTAAGGCAATGCGGTCTTTGCCGAAGTACCCGGAAAGGTAGATTCGGTTGTTGGCGTTGAGCCTATAGCTGGCCTTGGCATTCAAATCATAAAAGTACAGTCGGGTCTGGTTTTTGTTGGTGTCGGATGAGAGTTTCAAAAAGAGATCTGCATAGGTTCTTCTGGCTGTGATCATGAAGGAACCTTTATCCTTGACGATCGGTCCTTCCACACAGATTCTGGATGAGATGAGTCCCAATCCCCCAGATACTTTCATCTGTTTGTCGTTCCCGTCATTCATTTTGATGTCCAAAACAGAGGACAATCTTCCCCCATATTCGGCCGGTTCATTTCCTTTGTAAACGGTGATGTCCTTGATGGCGTCCGAGTTGAAGACGGAGAAGAATCCCATGAGATGTGAGGCATTGAACACCGTGGCTTCATCCAGCAGGATCAGGTTCTGGTCGGACGATCCTCCGCGTACGTTGAATCCGCTGCTGCCTTCACCCACCGGCTTGATGCCCGGAAGCAATTGGATGGTTTTCAGCACATCATTTTCACCGAAAAGTACAGGAATGGATTTGATTTCACCGGTATTCAGCTTTTGGACCCCCATGTTGGTCCGGGTGATGTTCTCATTCTGTCTTGTCCCGGAGACGGTCACCTCTTCCAGTGTACTGCTCTGCTCCTTGAGGTTGAAGTCCAACTTCTGGGATTGGTTGAGGTAAAGGATTGTCACCACCGGTGCATACCCCACAAACTGTCCGGTGATCTGATATTTTCCGGCTGGCAGGGTGATGGAGTAAAAACCATAGGCGTTGGTGCCGGTACCCTTGCCGGGTAGCTCCTTGACCAGGAGCGTGGCTCCGATCAGGTTTTCACCCGACTGTGCATCCCTGAAATATCCGCTTAAGGTAAATTTCTGCTGTGGGAATCCTTGCAGCGCGAGGCCAAGCATCAAGCCGAACAATTTCCATTTCAGGTACCTCATGCGCATGTAGATTCGAAGCGGTTTCTTTGGATCATGACCGAAGGGAATGCATTCTGGGATTTATCAAGGACAATGATAGTGATTCATGGCCAGATTCAAAGCAAATTAACCGAAACATCCCGCAGGACAGTTCATTTTTCCCAATCTTGCAGGAATGGTTTGATCTGTTTTTCCAGAAGTTGAATTCCGGGCCGGCACTTCCGGACCGCCTGCGTTTAGGGCTCAGACTTCCGGATGGATAGGGGTTTCCCTTTTTCTCCCAGGTAGATGGCCAACAGGACCAACTCCCCCGGACCCTTGTTGAGTCCCCGGTGAAGCGTGTGGATCACCTCAGAAAAGGAGCTGTTTTCCTTGAATTCAAGGATTTTCCCGTTCTCAAACTCCACGGTCAGCGTTCCTTTCAGGACATAGGCGAAGACGGGTCGGTCGTGGTGATGCCATCCGGTATCCATGCCCTTGGGAATGGTGATTTTTAACAGGGTCACTTCATTCTCTCCCCCTGATGGATAGGTAAACTTTTGGCCCAGGGAGGTGGTGTCGGTCTTTAGAATCTGCTCAATGCGAATGCCGGCATTGTATTGACCCGAAACAGAGCCTGCAAAGGCCCATGCAAAAAGGATCAGTAAAAAGAGTGTTCTCATGGGATTATGGATGAATGGGATGTTTTTGTTCGTAGGCAGTCAGATCGTCAAAGGAGAGATCCATCAGCGGGTATTTGCGCCACTCCTTGAAATCATAGTGCCACCATTCACTTGCCAAGGGTTCAAAACCATGGGCCATCATGATGGACTTCAAAAGTTCCCGGTTCCGGATCTGTCTTTCAGTCAGACCTGTGTATCCGTGGGCAGCCTTCTGCGTGAAATCGTCGAAAGGGGTGGGCATCTCCAGTTCGACTCCCTGTTTCAAATCCACAAGGGTCAGGTCGATGGCACAACCCCTGTTGTGTCGGGAACCTGTGCGCGGCGAGGCCACAAAGGTGGTATCCGGACAAATGGCGAAAAATTTCAGGGAAATGGCGTAGGGGCGATAAGCATCGAATACTTTGATGCCCAACCCTTTTTGCTTCAGCTCGGCCTGGATGGCTTGGAGCGCACGGGCAACCGGCAGCCGGGCAAAAACCCTGGCTGAAGGATAGACCCTTTGGTGGGTGAAATTATTTTCGGTGGCATACCGCACTTCCACACAGAGATGATCCACCCACTGCTCCAGGTCCACCAATCGGTCGTCAGGGTGCTCCCGGACCATCCCGTCGTAGGTTTCCAAGGAGGTAATCCGCTTCGGTCCATCGGGAGTCTCCTGGACAACAGTCTGGGCCGTCAGATCCGGAAAGAACCATAGACAAAGGAAGAGGGTGAATAGAATCGGGCGGTACGACATAAGGGGGTGTTTCAACAGGCTAAAGATAAACAATTTGAGCAATGAGCCGGCTGCTTTGGGATTGGAGGACCGACGGATGAAAAATATTTGAAAAATAGTTGGAAGATCAAAAATTAGTTGTATGTTTGTACTATATAACTAATACAATATATCACAAGTACAATGATCTCATTTGTCTTAGACCCCAGAACAGGCATTCCGTTTTACCGGCAGATCATCGATCAGATCCGGTATGGCATTGCAAAGGGAAACCTGAAAATTGGCGAACAGTTGCCAACCGTCCGGGGATTGGCGGTGGAGTTGAAAGTCAATCTCAACACCGTCGCCAAGGCCTACAAGGAACTGGAAATTCAGAACATTCTGGAGACACAGCAGGGGACAGGGACCTTCATCAGCAAAGTGGATGTAGCGATCACCCCTGGCGAGAAAGAAAAAAGGTTGCAGGAGATATGCAATGAATTCTACACCATTGGCGCAAGCTATGGATTTACCATTGAGGATATGATCAATCACCTTCAAAAAATGAAATAATTATGGAAGCCAATTCAATTTCCAAGGGTCTTTTAAATCCCATTTCCATCACCGTTCTACTGCTGGGATTGGGTTCTTGTGCCGCAGTTTTTTATCTGGGACTGATTCCCATCCATTTCCTGGCGGGACTGGGTGTCATCGTGCTGATCCTGGCCAGTTCGATCAACATTGCCGACCAATGGGAGAAGGCTGTCGTGCTGCGCATGGGCAAGTACCGCGGGCTCAAGGGGCCGGGTATCTATTTCATCATTCCGATCGTCGATCGGGTTCATTGCTACGTCGATCAGCGGGTTCGGGTGATCGTTTTCAAGGCGGAGCAGACATTGACGAAAGACACGGTTCCGGTCAATGTGGATGCCATCGTCTATTGGACGGTGTGGGACGTGGAAAAGGCTGCACTCGAGGTGCAGGACTATGAAAATGCCATCTATTACATTGCCCAGACAGGATTGCGGGACATCATCGGGAAGCATGAGCTGGCCGATCTGTTGCAGGACAGGGATAAAATTGCCGATGATCTGCAGGTTGTGCTGGACAACAACACCAATGCCTGGGGGATCACCTGCCAGACGGTTGGAATCAAGGATATCGTCATCCCGCAAGGGCTGGCAGATGCCATGAGCAAGGAGGCACAAGCCGAGCGTGAGCGCAGGGCGAGGGTCATTCTGGGCACTGCCGAAACGGAGATTGCCGAGAAGTTTGCGAAGGCGAGCGAGCAGTACCGTGATAATCCGGTGGCGCTCCACTTGCGTGGGATGAACATGCTGTTCGAGGGTTTGAAGGAGAAGGGATCGATGGTGATTGTTCCCAGTTCGGCACTCGAATCGATGAACCTGGGCGCCATGGGCGGACTGGCCGCGTTGGCCAAAACAGGGGAGTAGCCTGGCATTTTGGGTTTGTTACCCTTCTCTTCACCAGACAGTCGAGGCAGATACTTTCGGGCCGGTTCCATCGTTGATTGGACCGGCCCGAACCGTTGCTGCAGTTGCGGTGGCTGCAAGATGGTGAGCGTGCGCCCTGCGATCCCCGGAAGGGGAAAATGAAAACCAGCAGGGGAGGAGTGCCGAAGATGCAAGTTGGGTTTTGGCTGACAAAAATCAGGAGCCATGGATTTGACAGGAACCGGATGAATTGTTAACTTGCTTCGGTTTCTCCGGAGTTATGCCAATTCATAGTTTCCGGAGGGTACCAGACCGATGGAGCGTGGAATTTGCCGGTCCATGGGTTTGCAGGATAATCTGACCCTATTGAATCATTCCCTGATAGCCTGAACTTATGCACGAAATTGCGATCCTTGATCAGCCCGGCCAATTGAATGACCATGCCGATGAATTGCGTTCCTTCTTTCGATTGTACCAGAAAAATTTTCCGGATGCCGATGAGCGGGAAGAACCGGAGACAATCATCCAGCGTATCCAAAAGGGGCGGAAGGATCCGGTAGAGCCGGAGACGATTTTGCTCTACACAAAAACCGATGGAAAGCTTTCGGGTGGCGCAATTTTGGAATATTATGAAGGGTCGGCCTGTTTTCTGCTGACTTACATCTTTGTGGATGAGGAGTTGCGGGGGAAAAGAGTGGCCTCTTTTCTGGTCGACCAAGGCATCCGCTCGGTTGTTGAAGCCAAGGGCCCAGCGGTGAAGGCTTTGTTTTTTGAGGCCAATATCCCCTGGAAGTCGGACCCAGACAAGGATTCTTTCAATGCTTGGGATCGCTACCAGGTCTTTTCCAGGTTGGGGGCGAAATGGTTGAAATTTGATTACACCCAACCGGCCCTGGGAAATGGGAAGAAGCGGGTGAACCACCTGCACCTGTTCCTGTTTCCATCGCTTACCCAACTGGATGATGCGCTGGATGCCGAGGTACTGCTTCGTTTCCTGCACCAGTTCTATCAATCGTTGGGGGTAGCCGATCCGCAAAACGATGCCGATTTTATCCGAATGGAGCACTCCTTGTCGATCGATGAAGGGAAGATCTGGTTACAAAAGGTTCCCTTTCTGTATACATTCAGCGAGGTCTCGGTGGCTTTGCATCTAAGCGAAGACCCTCTTGAAGGCTGGAACGAGGCCAGCGACTACAAGGCTGCCGCTTGTCCGGTGATGGGTTCCTATGAGCTGGACCTGCTGAAATTCAGGTATCTTGACCATCCGCCCTTTGTGACGACCTGTCGGCAGCTACAGGAAACCCGAAAATGCACCGTCCTTTTCCCGGCCCTGACCACCTATGTCTCGGAAGGCCGCAACGAACGGTTAAACGATTCCCATCATTCCCTCTCCTGTGAATTGAAGCTGAACAGGACCCAATTTCGGAATGGCCGCAAAATATGGACCGTTGTGCTGGTTCCAATCGAAGGGGAGGAGGTTACGGGAGATCAGATCATCCAGTTGGTTTCGCTGTTCAATAGGTCCTCCGAACAAAGCAACCTGTTCCAACAAACGAAATTCCGCACGGAAGAGGGTGAGACATTGGGATTTGTTGCCATGGTGGAAAAAATGGTCAAACAGACGGGGTTGTATCTGTTACGATCGGGAGAGGTTGAGGTGGATTTTTCGCAAGGTTCGGTGAAGATGGAACCTCTCCTGTTGTGGCGGGAACTGATCAACCTGATCGGTGCCGGAACCGGTCACACGGCCCAGTTGCGTGGCATGGAAGAGCGGTACCGGAAGGATTCGGACTTTTCGACTGCACTGAACCTGCTGTGCGGCATTGCTTTGGGTATTTTCGATTACCGGCGGATGACTTTTGATGAGGTACTGGATACCCTGGTGCCGATCACCAAGGGGGTGGACGGCTGCATCCTGATGAACAAAGGGATTCTTGCTTCGTTTGACTTTGGAGATGAGAATTATCGTCAGTGTAAGCCAACGATCGGAATCAACGCATATCTGATGATACCCGGGATGTTGCTGGCCTATAATGAAACGGAAATATCTGTCATCTCCAACCTGCTGGATCAGGTGTTGGATGATGATAAGGCCGCACTTGAGCAGATGATGAAGTCCAGGATGCTGGCAGACAGGAAGCTGAATGATGAATTGCTGACAGATGTCTTCCACTACGCCAGCGAAAAGAAGATCCTTGCCGAGGGGATGGCTCAACGGGGGTTGGATGACCGGATTGCCACGCAACGCAACAGGGTTGGCGTGCTGGTCAGACTGATCAACGACAAGGATGCCAGGGGAAAGGCTGTTTTCGACAAGATGGCGGTCCGATTGCTGGCCTTGATCTCCATCCTCTCGATTGAACCGGTTTTTGGCGATGCCTTTACCTATCTGAAGCATCGTTGGCCGGACAATCCCATGCTGCAATTGGATGGTTTCAAATGGTTCAGTTTTTTGGCATTTGCCCTCGTTGCCTTTTTGCTCCTGCACTATTTTGTGCTGAAAAGCATTGGCCGAGGCAAAGTCAAACCTCGCCGATCCTGGAAAAGAAAATCTTGAGATACCTAACTATTTATTGATCCCTCAAATCAGGAACCGTTCCTACCATCGAACCTTAGGGTTCGTGCAGCAACCATTTGTTCCAATATCAACCCAAAGTGCAGATCCACAGCCGTTGGTCTGCCATTTAGCCTTTTGATTTCAGACGGGGAATGCCGGAAATCGATTATTCAGAGCTCAGCCTTTTCCCCCTTCCCTCAGCTCAACCGGCTGATCCACTCTTCGATGTTTACCGACGCTAGGGTTTCCTATTTTCTATTTCCGCACTCCGCTGTTTGCCAAATCCGAAATTGGAATAGGCATTATGTTGTACTGAATGTTGCGGCACATCTGGTTATCGGACCTCACTTCCTTGGGTCGAAGGCAGATCAATTTGCGGCCCTATTCCAGCGGCCCAATTTGTATTTCTATCCCTAGAAAGCCTTGGGATGAGGTGTCTGGCGTGGATTTTTGGTTTTGACATGGAAGGGGGACTTCCATGGTCCCATTCTTGAAATCCATATCCTTTTGTCATGCAAAGGTAGGCTCATGATAAGCCTGGCCCAATGGGAACCATTCAAAGGGACCGCAGTAAGATCTCTTTCTATTTTCCAGAATAATTGAGATAAGAAATTCAAATGATTTTCTTAAAAACAACAACCTGAATGATGCCAATGGAAGACTAAGGGCTTTCCGATGAATATATTGTCTCTGATTCACAAAATCCTGCAAAGAGCAGCAGTTCATCCGCTTGCCCCTTGCAGGTGTTTGGGTTCAGAATCTGTATCCAAGGAGCAGGTAAAGTCGGTTGGTGCTTGACTTCAGGTTGTCATACGTAGACATCCCGTTGCCCATTTCATCTCGAATTTCAATGGAAATGCGCTGTAGGGTTGTTCCAATTCCAAGATTAAAGCACTGCTCATATTTTCGTGTCTCATCGATCGCTGGAACTGGATCATAGCTGTTCGCATTTGAGTAACGAGTCATGGTATTGGTTTCACGAATGGCAAATCCATTTGAGATTCCGACATTGAAAAACAGATCGTTTTTTCCAGTTGGAATTTTGTAGCGTACCATGTTGTTGAGCTTCAGATAGGAATAACCAATGCGATAATCTTTATTGAACAAGTCACCAGAGACATGTTGGGTAAATTGATAACTGGTATAGATCAGTTCATTATTGATCGACCATTTTTTCTTTGTTCCTGGCAAGATGACATTCAAAAACAGTCCGGCAGTCAAACCTGCACCATTTTTAAAGCTGGCATCGGTTAAATCACTTAAGGTCCCGCTGCTTTTTAATTTCAGTGAAGTCATGGACAATCCAGCCAACGCTCCATAGGTTATTTCAATTCTGTCTGGCTTGATTTGATAAGCAGGTGATCGCTTGATCTTCGTATAATAAGTGGCGAAGAGCGTCGTCAGACCATTGACTGTATAGGAACATTTCTCGATTGTTTTAAATGTTTCGGGACAATCTTGCATATAGAGCCTGAGCTGACCAGTGTATCGCTTATTTTCCTTTACTGTCCGCTCCTTCGCTTCTGATGAAGAGGAATCTCCTTCAGGCAATGCTGCAGTCTCCTGAACATATTTTTTATAAACAAGGAGATTATAATTGGCTCCCTCCTTGATGTAAAAATGTTCCCGATCATTTTCATCCACAAATTGAGCCAGTGTCTTCTGACCTTTTATTAACAGATGCAGAAAGACGGTATCTTTCCTTGTGGCTAGTTTTGAATCTGTATCTGGTATTTCATTTGCAGGGATCGATGCCATCACATCAACTGTAGCGCTTTCAAACAATTGACCTGAAATGCCAAAGCCACTCAGCTCTTTCGGCGAATATAGATCCATTCCAGTCTTTGATAGATCCTTTTTAAATGAAATGGATTTCGGACTCCTGTTTCCGCTTTCAATTTGGAGAAATCCTCGAATGGTATCACGGCTTTGTTTAACAATAAAGCCAGGTTCAAAATGAGTTTGACTAAATGATAAATGACTGAACGTGATGATGATAAATACCAAAAATAATTTTTTTGTACGTGATAAAGAGATCATAATGACGAAGGTTAGATTTCATGCAAGTTAATACATTTTAGCAAAATGCAATTTTGAAAAGGTTAGGAATGAACTTTTGGTGGCAGAAAAATTATCCCGTTTCCTTTTGGCCAAAAGGATATAAACTTGGCAAACTGCAAAGCAATATGGCAAGGTGTATTCACATAAGTTCTACCTATTGAAGTTCATGACATTGCGATAGATGATCCCTGCAGGGGGTTTTCTCTAAGGACATTTCATGGTCAATCTGCTCATTTGACATCAGATGACCAAAACATAATTCCTACCTACGCAGAATGGGCAAATTGTCTGATGAACCTTTTCCAATATTCCAGAGTAGATAAATCAATGGGGCAAAGTACCTCCTGGGATGATCTTGGATATCGAAGGCTTGGCTGCATGCTTTTATAAGTTAATGAGGCTATTGTGACAGGTAAGCATATGCCTGTGTTGATTCGATAGTCGAAATCTAATGGACTTTCCGGGGCCAAGTTGGGTCTGCATCAACTGAATGTGCTTATTGATCTCAACTAAAAATGCGAAACAGCGTAAAAAACCCATTCCTCCTTATATCTTGAAGAGTTGATCAACTTCAAGTGACCCCAAGCAGAGAAATTTCGAACTTTTTTTAGTGACGATTAAAAGGCTGTATTAAATCGTAAGAATATAGAAGCACAAAAGAATACCCGACGGTTGCATTCGACATTTTATAAACAGTATGGATTCACCAGCAGAATTCAGCATTTTATCGGTTTTCAATCCGTTAATTTCGATATTCCGTAAGGTTGGCTGCATAATTGAGAAGCGAAAACAATCACACGCCTAAAAAGCAAACACACCAACTTAAACGAAAGTCAGTGTGTTTATTGAAAGAAATATCAGGAGTTAAATCTCTCCTGTAACTGATTGTAGGTTTTTCTTTATGAGAAGTTTATCTGCTGTGCGGGAAGTCCATTGCTTCATATTTTCCATTGTTAGGAACATTACCGGAACGATAATTAGTGTCAGGAACATCGAACTTGTTAACCCGCCGATAAGTACCCAGGCGATACCGTTTTTCCATTCTGAAGCGGCTCCCGATGCCAAAGCAATAGGCAACAACCCGATAATCATGGCAACAGTCGTCATCAGCACAGGGCGTAAACGGGTTTTGGTGGCTTCCAGCAACGCATCGGTTGTACTTTTACCAAGCTTAATTAAATGATTGGTAAAATCGACCACCAAAATCGCATTTTTGGCAACCAATCCAATCAGCATAATTATCCCCACAATGCTGAAAATGCTGAGTGTTTGTTTGGCCAGCGCCAAGCCTAGAAGGGCTCCAACAATGGCCAGCGGAATGGTAAACAGCACCACAAATGGATAGAGATACGACTCGTACAGGGCAACCATAATGAGGTAAACCAGGAATATGGCCGTAAGCAGTGCAAACCCAAGTGTCCCAAAAGCATCGCCCTGCATTTCCATATCGCCATTATAGGCTACCGAAACATTGGCGGGCATTTTCAAGGCATCAATCTTTTCTCGGATTTCGTCGCCCACATCGCCCGATGAACGACCCAGGACCTGTGCCTGAAACGTGGTTGAAGCATTTTTATCGTACCGTTCCAGTGCCGAATATCCTCTTTTATAGTCGATGGTGGCGAATTGTGACAAACGGATTGGATGATTTTCAGCATTGATAAACGTAAGGTCGGACACATCACTCAGGCTGCGACGATTAAACTCGTCGTAGACTACATCGATGTCGTATTCATAGGAACCATCGGAAAATTTGGCATCTGTATTTCCACTGAAAGCCGTTGAAATAACAGCACCAACCGAACCCAAATCGAGACCGAGCGTAGCCATTTTCTTTTTGTCGAGTTCCACCGAGATTTCGGTATTGGCATTTTCAAGCGTCGATTTCACATTGGTGGTTCCCGGTGTCTTTTTCACCAACTCCTGGATTTTTGCTGAATATTTGGTCAGTGAATCGGAATTCGACGACATGACAATGATCTGGATCGGTGCATCGTCGGTACCTCCAAACATCGGGTTCATTACAGCTGCCGTGATTTTTGCCCCGGTAACTTTCCCCATCAGTTCGTTTTTTAACTGATTGGCATACACATTGGCTGTTACCTCACGGAATTCTTTGTCAACCAGTTTTATATCTATTTCAGCCTTGTTAGCGCTGTTGGCATTCATCCCCATTCCCTCGCTGGTCGCTCCGATCGTCGAAAACAGCGATTTTATTTCAGGCTTCGTTCTCAGAATCCGTTCAACCTCGAGCACTTTCAGGTTCGTTTCTTTCAGCGTGGCATCCTTGGGCATTTCTACTTG
>JAJTBP010000444.1 GCA_021286825.1 Marinilabiliales bacterium
CGGACCAGAAGTGTGCAGGTCTATCATCTCGAGGGATCGCAGCCGGGTGGTGCCATCGCCTGGGGTTGTTACAGGGAAAGTCCCGTCAACAACAGTTTCATCCCCTCTTCCAATTCCCGGAAATATCCCATGGAGACTCCCTCGCTCAAGAGACCGGCAGCTACCGAAACGTTGACGGCTTTCATCGGGATGAACACGCTACCGGTCAACCTGGACACCCGGCAGAATGGGTCAGAGGTTGTCTGCGAGACCCGCTTGACCGATCAGCAGCGGGTCACCTCCTCCGAATTCACCTGGAGTGTGGCGAAGGGTCAGCTCTTAACGGTACCCTATGTCATGACCGGTACCGGGGAGAGTCAGCTCGAATGCATCGTCAGGGATCGCAACAGCAAAGCCATTCTTGGCTCCAAGACGCTCAAGGTAAGTGCAGCAGGCTATTCCAGGGACAAGGCCTACCTGAAGGCCTCCGCATCAGAACTGGATCAGCTGAGCAGACAACTTCCTCCCGCTGATTTTGCCATGGCCGGCAATTTGTCTGCCTCCGTCGCAAAGTTGACAACGGCATTGGCAGAGGCCGGCAAGCTAAAAGATCCGGCAGCGATCGAGGCAGCCAACCGTACCATTGAGGAGAACAGGCATCGTTTGGGATCGGCCCTGAAATATGGTCACTTCGCCAACCGCATCCGCGCAGCGGGAAACAACAAAACCTTTTATGTGTGGCAAAACCCCAATCCCTGGGACGAGACGGAGGCCGAAGACATCTATCCGGAAAAACCCGTCCGTGATACCCTCCAAGTGCGGATGCTGATGATGGGAAACGAAACGGAAGCCCTTGCCTTGAACATCACCAACCTCGCGGAAGGAACACAGATGGTCAAGATTTACCCTTACGACCTGACCGACAGTCAGGGCAAACGGATCTCGCAGCGGGATGTCCTAGTGTTGCACGAAGCAATCAAGACCCCTTCCACCCGTGGCACTATGGTGGATGAGGCACTGCCGCTGATGAACGAAGCCCATACACTCTATCTTGGAGCCAGTGACACCCGAAAACTATGGATCAACGTCAACTCGGTCAAGCTAGCTCCCGGGAAATACACCTTCCTGCTGGGGGTTGAGTCGGTGAGTCTCATCGAATCGGTCCAACTGGTTAAGGTGAACCTTGAGGTGAGTACCGTACGGGTTCCGGACAAAAACGAACTGGCTTTCAACACCTGGAGTTCGATTGAGATCAACGATGAGGTGATGCGCGACAAGGTAGTCAAGGATCTGATCGCCCACAAAATCGGGGTACTCTCGATGCTGCCGCCTCCCCGTTTCTACCTTGGTGAGGATGGCAAGGTAAAGGGAGACTGGGACCATTGGGACAAGTATTACACCCCGCTCAAAGATCAGATAATCTGCTTTGTGACCGGTGCTGTTTCAGTGGATACCAAAGGAAAACAGGTCTCTCCCGAACAATATGCGGCCCTCTTGAAGGAGGCCTATGCCCTTGGAGCGCAAGGGATGGCCGACCGGGGCATTCGTCCCGACCAATGGGCCATTTATGTGATGGATGAACCAGCCCTGACGGGATTTCCGAGCATCCTGCAGGCAGTGAAGATCTGTCAGGAGATCCGGGCTGCCAAACCCGACATGGAGCTTTACACCGACCCGGCCGGACTTGTCACCCCGGAGACCATGAAATCCTTCGAGGGATTGATCGATGTTTACAGTCCGCAGATCGACCTGTTGAAGGATCCCAACCACAAGCTGCTCGACTATTTCCACAGCCTCAAGAAACGCATCTGGTTCTATGAAGCACCGGCTCCGGCAAGAAACTTCCATCCCCTCGGACACAACCGGGTACAGGCATGGCTGGCTTTTGACTATGGACTCACCGGTTGTGGGTACTGGAACTACAACTCAAACAATGTCAACAACTCTTGGCGATTGAATTG
>JAJTBP010000445.1 GCA_021286825.1 Marinilabiliales bacterium
CCATTCCACAGGAAGTTGCCGAAATAGGCGAAGTACTGATTCTTCACCGCCATGTGTTCAACGGTCGAAAGCAGGATCTCCACATTGGGAAAGATGGAATTGTTGTAGGCACAACTTCCCACGATGAGGGCCTTGTACTTGAAAATATCATTGATGATGTAGGAAGCGTGGGTTTTGGATGAGTCATACACCCGGATATTCTTGATGCCCCGAATGCTCAGTTGCCTGGCGATCACCTCCGCCATCTTCTGGGTATTGCCATACATTGAACCATAAACGATGATGGCTCCCTGTTCCTTGTCGTACGAACTCCATTTGTTGTAGCGACTCAAGACCCAATTCAGGTCGGATCGCCAGATCGGACCATGGGTGGCAGCGATCATCTTGATCTCAAAAGGAGCGAGCTTCTTGATGGCGCGCTGGGTGTGCGGACAATATTTCCCGACGATGTTGGTAAAGTAACGCATCACCTCCACCTCATAGAAATCCAGGTTGATCTCGTCATCGAAGACCCCACCGTCCAAAGTTCCGTAACTGCCGAAGGCATCACCGGAGAAGAGAATTTTGTGGGTCTCATCGTAGGTCACCATCGTCTCGGGCCAGTGAACCATGGGAACCGTCTGGAACTGAAGCTTCACCTCTCCCAGATCAATCCTGGAATCATCGTGTACCTCCAAAATCTGCGTCGGACTGTAACCCAGGTTTTCGGCAATGCCAAAAGTCTTCTTGTTGCCCACCAGCGTAATGCCCGGATATCTGTTGACAATCGCCTTCAATGAACCGGAGTGGTCCGGCTCCATGTGGTTGATGATCAGATAATCAATTTTCCTGTCACCAATAATCCCGACAATCCGTTCCAGAAAATCCTCAATGTACTGCCTTTCCATGGTATCCACCAAGGCAACTTTTTCATCCACAATCAGGTAAGAATTGTAGCAAATGCCATTGGGAATGGGCCAGATGTTTTCAAAGAGCGCTGTTCTTCTGTCGTTAAAACCGAGATAATAGATGTTATCGGCTAATTTAATCTGATGCATATCGGACTTTTATATACTTTTTTATGGATGCAAAAATACAACTTTATCCCATCACCCCCTTGGTCAAAAGGCAAACATTTGTCGGTAACGTTCCAATATTAAGGTAAAAAGTATATTTTTGATCGGCTCAACGACGGATACAGCCGATGCGGAGCAATTACGACCAGAAGTCAGACATGGCCTTCCCGATACAACATGATTGGATTTCTCAAAAACAAGCAAGCAACCCAAAAACTGATCCGGAAAACTGTGCCGTTTTTCCGGAAAATCTTTGACACGACAAGGCGCCTGGTCAGGAAGGCTGGCTGGAAACGACTGGCCCTCGCCGCCACATGCCTGATCTTGCTGATCGGATCGCTGGTGGCCTACACCCTGCACAAACGCTATTTTGGTCCCAATGTGGTCAAGAGTCAGCTGATTTTCATCCGACAAGGAGAAAACCTAGCAAGTGTCATCAAGACATTAAAAGACAATAGCTTACTCGAAAACTACAACACTTTTGAAAGACTGGCCCGATGGAAGGATTATGACACCAACATCCATCCGGGAGCCTTCAGGATTCAGACCGGTTGGAGCAACAACCAACTCATCAATGTCTTGTCGTCGGGTGCTCAAACACCCGTGATGGTGACATTCAACTACATCCGTACCCGTGAAGAACTGGCCGGCCGGCTGGCGCGACAGATGGAATACGACTCCGCGGCTTTTCTTGCCGCACTCAAGAGTGATTCGGTGGCCCAATCAACAGGGATGAAGCTGGCGGACTTGCCGGTAATTTTCCTGCCCAACACCTATTCCTTCTACTGGACTACCCATCCCGCTGCCTTTGTTACCCGCATGAAGCGCGAGTATGATGCCTTCTGGAATGACCTCCGGCGTCAAAAAGCCAAATCGCTCGGACT
>JAJTBP010000074.1 GCA_021286825.1 Marinilabiliales bacterium
TACCGGATGACCCGTCCCGATCCGGTGCTGGAAAATCTGCCGATGCTTTACCACCCGGTCTGGAATGGTTTTGTCGAGGGTCCCACCTGGGATGCCTGGTGGATTCAGAACTCCTTTGGTCCATCCTATGCCCTGATGCCCTTCCTCGATCCGGCCGGCCGGCAGTTCGTCAAAAACTCACAGGAGCTCTGGTTTGCCATGATGGGCAACAACGAGCGTAAGGATGCCAACGGCTATAGGGCCCCCGACGGATCGCTCTGCGACTGTGCCCGCCCGGGATGGGTGATCTACCGGCAGGGCGACGGCCGCCACAAAATCCACGACTGGCCCTTCGGATTCACCACGGCCGGACTGATCCTTCAAAGCGAACTCCTGCTGGAAGAGCGCAATCCGGCGGAGATTGCCCGCTATCTGCCAATGCTGGAACGTTGCGCCGAATTCATCGACAGCCGCAGGGATCCTGTCAAGAATATTTTTCTCGTGGGATCGGCAGGCAACCTGCTCGCGCCCAGCTACGCCGGCACCGGGATGAAACGGGCCGACGGCTCCTATGAACCAGCCTTCCTCGCCGAGATCTCTGTCAACTACCTCGCCGGACTCAAACGCCTCGTCGAACTGGAAAAGATGGCCGGCCGGACCGACCAGGTCAGGCGGTATGCCGAACGGATCTCTCGGGTAACCGATGGACTCCGATGGCTGACCACCCCGGAAGGTTATTTTGTCCGGTCGGTGGAGAAAGACGGAACCCTGCACGGGAACTATGGTGCCAGTCGTTTCGGCTACTTCGAAGCCACCCCCAACCACGATGCCATGGCCTTCCGGATTGCCGATGATGCCCAATGCCGGAAGATCTACGACAAGATCCGTTCGATTCCCGGCTTGCGCCCCTACGACCTGATCCTTCCCAACTATCCCGGATACGACGACATGTACGAAAACAGCGGACTCTTCACCTTTGGACGATGGGTCAACGGGGGCCACTGGACTACCTGCGAGGCCCGGATGCAGATCGGTTACTACCGCGTCGGAGCTTACGAGGATGCAGCCCGGGCTTTCCGCCGGATGCTCGACCGCTCCTATGCCTTCCGGATGGACAACAACCTGACCCAATTCGGATCGGAACCCTACCAGCCCAAACTGGCAGTCAATTGCGTCTACGACTCCTGGGGTGCACCCGGCGGATTTCTGCGCGGACTCTGCGAATATGAATACACTGCCGACGGATTGCTGCTCTTTCCACACCTGCCGGAGGGGATCCACAGCATGACCCAGCAATTCCCCGTCTGGTTTGGAAAAAAACAGGTTTTCATCACCTTTCAGGGCAGTGGGACCGTTACTTCACTGCTGATCAACGGGAAACCGGCCCGTAGCTTCGATGCCAACACGGTACGCCTTGCCATGGATGCCGGAAGCGGAAGGATCTACGTCTCAGTGGGACTGGGCAACACACCGGCCAAGGCTTATCCTGAAAGCGGCGTGGCGGATGCAACCGTGATTGGTCAGCCCTCCTCCCTGGAGCGAGTCAATCCCCTGCAGCCGGACTACCAACCCAAAACACCCCTGCCTACAACTGCATGGTTGGACCATCTGGAACGGTTTGCAGCCAAACTCCGGCGTTCGGGCATGGCCGACAGCTATGCCTGTTCACACGCCCAACTCATCCTGGAATGCCGTTCCGTGATCGCCCGACGAAGCGAATGGCTCCGTTCCGGGCGGTTGGTTCCACTGCCTGAGGCCACCCAAAAGGCTGCCGATCAGCTCTACCTCGACACCCTGGCCAAACTATGCCTCGGACTGACCCAATGGCTGGAAAAAAGCCCCGCATCCGCGGATCGCGAATCGGTTAAAACACTGCGCATCTGGAATCAAACTGCCCTTTGATCTGTTTCATCCCCAACGAACTGCCATGAAAATTCACCGTCAATGCTGCCCTGCGATCCCCGGAAGGGCATTCCTGTTTCTCTTTGTTGTCCTGTTTCTCAACCCCTTCTGGTCGGAAGCAAGGGAGTGGTATGTCTCACCCACCGCAGGCCCCGGCGGCAATGGCTCCAAAGAACGGCCCTTCTCCTGCCTGACTGCCGCCAGGGATGCCATTCGTGCCTTCCGGAAGGAGCACCCCGGATCATCCGGAAAGGGAGAAACCATTTATCTCCGTGCGGGAATTTTCGCGCTGAACGAGAGTTTCACCCTGGAGGCGGAAGATGGTGGCGGGGAGAATGACCCGGTGGTTTACCGGGCTTTCCCGGGAGAGTCGGTCTCACTGACGGGAGCCGTATGCATCAGACCGGAGGAGATTAAAAAGGTGGAGGATCCGATCTTCCTGGACCGGATCATCGAACCCGCAGCCCGGCCACACCTCCGCGAGATCGACCTTCGAAAGGCCGGTGTTTCGGATACCCTCTCCTGGAAACTGGAGGGGTTTGGACGACCCTATGCCGCATCGGGTGTGGAGCTCTTCATCAATGGTACACCCTACCGGTTGGCCGGCTACCCTAACAACGGGAAGATCCGGATTCATCCCGAAGATGTGATCGATCCGGGGATCCGCAACGAAAAAGCCTATCCCGGGAAGATCCGTTTCCCGGATGAACGGATCAAAAAATGGCCGGAGTCGGGCGATGCGATGGTCTTCGGCTGCTTCACCTACGCCTGGGCAAGCGATCAATTGCGGATCGCAGCGATCGACCGGCAAAAACAGGAGATCACCTTTGCCGATGCCCATGTTTACGGCATCAGCGGAAAGAAAGAGTGGAACCAATACCGCATCTTCAACCTACCGGAAGAGATCGACGAACCCGGGGAGTACTATTTCGACAAAAGCGCCGGAAAACTTTACTATTACCCAATCCATGAGCCACTTTCTACCGACACCATCCTGGTCTCCCGGCTGGGATCGCCTCTGGTGAGCATGGTCAACACCTCCAACATCCGGATGGAGGGAATCTCTTTCGAGGCGGCCCGTGGCATCGGGGTCTGGATCGTGGATGGAAGCAACAACCAGCTGAAAGACTGCACCTTCCGCAACATTGGAATGCTCGCTGTCCGCATCGGACTAGGCTATGACTCCTTTGGGGAACATCAGAACAACTTCAACAGCCATGGCGGCAAACACAACGGACTTCTCCACTGCACCCTCGACAACATCGGAAGCGGGGGTGTCTGTTTGGGTGGGGGTGACCGCAAAAGCCTGGAACCTGCCGGCAACTACGTCGACGACTGCTCCTTTACCCGATGCGGCAGGCTTACCTATTCCTACAAGTGTCCCGTCAACATCCATGGCGTGGGGAACCGCATCACCCACTGCCAGTTCAACGAATCGCAGGCGACCGAGATCTACCTGCACGGCAACAACCACCTGATTGAATACAACCTGATCCAGGATGCCTGTACCTTCATGGACGACCAGGGGGCATTCTACCTTGGCCGAAACCCTTCGGAAGCCGGCAATGTGATCCGATACAACCTTTTTAGGAATACCGGCAGGTTCGGTACCACCATGGCCGTCTACATGGATGACGGTGCTTGCGGGACATCGGTCTATGGCAACATCTTTTTCCATGCCGGATCGCGGACCATCATGATGGGTGGTGGAAGTCACAATCCCATGATCGCCAACATCTTCATTGGATCACCCATGGCCATTCACCTCGACAACCGGTTGGAGAACTGGGCCAAGGACTGGCTTTACAAGGATGGACTTTTCGAGAAGGAGCTGAAGGAGGTCGATTACAAAAATCCACCCTATTCCTTGCAATATCCATGGCTGTCCTCCTATTTTGAGACCGATCCGAAGACGCCGAAATCGAACGACATTGGCTGGAACCGCTTCATCGGTGTGCAGCAGATCCACAATGGCAAGGCAGCCTGGGGGCCCGTCCGGAAAAGCAACAAGATAGGGAAGGGAATCAGTGATCCGGCACAACTGCCTGATCAAATCTGGAGCAAGAAAGAGCTGAAAGCCATCCGGAAAATCATACCGGAATTTCAGCCAGTCGCGGCGGAGGAGATGGGAAGGAGGTAGGGAAAAGGGCTGAAGGGAGTGAAGGGATTGAAGGGAATGAAGGGATTGAAGGGAATGAAGGGATTGAGGGCGCACGATTTATCTTGTTTGCCTATTCCGGTCTCCGGTTTCCAGTCTCCGGTTTCCGGTTTCCGTCTCCCTATTCCGCGTTCCGGTTTTTGGTCGACAGCAGTCCGCAGGCGGCGTAAATGTCCTGTCCTCTGGAGGCCCTGAGGGTGGTGAGGATTCCTTTCTGGTTGAGTTGCTCCTTGAAATGTTGGATGGTCTCATCGTCCGGACTGACCAACGGTGTGCCCGGCACGGGATGGAACCGGATGAGGTTGATCCGGCACTTGATGCCATTCAGCAAGCGGCTCAGCTCCTTGACATGCAACGATGTGTCATTCAATCCCTTGAAAAGGATGTATTCGAAGGAGACCCTGCGCTGACCGCTAAAATCATATTTGCGTAACTCCTGAACCACCTCGTGGATCGGATAGGCAATCTGGACCGGCATCAGACTCTTGCGCTGTTCATCGAACGGGGTGTGCAGGCTGATGGCCAGATGTGCTTCCGACTCTTGTAAGAATC
The DNA here is from genome assembly GCA_021286825.1 of Marinilabiliales bacterium. Classification (GTDB taxonomy): domain Bacteria; phylum Bacteroidota; class Bacteroidia; order Bacteroidales; family Prolixibacteraceae; genus CAINVV01. The sequence continues at coordinate 4,592 of JAJTBP010000074.1, forward strand.
GGATCATGGCCGGAACGATGCCGATGGAGGAGACGGTGATCCGTCGCGGACTCATGCCAAATCCCCAATCGGCCGTTAGGATTTCAATGCTTTTCAGCACCTCATCCAGGTTATCGAAGGGCTCACCCATCCCCATGTAGACAATGTTGGAGACGGCAGCGGCCTCAGCGATGCTGCGCACCTGATTCAGGATCTCTCCTGCGGTGAGTTGTCCCTGAAAACCCTGTTTGGCTGTCATGCAGAAGAGGCATCCCATCTTGCATCCGACCTGGGAGGAGACGCAAACCGTCACGCGGTCTGCCTCCGGGATCATCGCCGTCTCGATGAACTGGTTGCCGGAGGCCGGAAACAGGTATTTCTTTGTTCCATCGCGGCTCTCCTGAACACGTACCGGGGCTTCGACTCCCATGACGTACTTTTCGGAAAGCAGTTCACGGGTCTTTTTCGAAAGGTTGCTCATCTCCCCGATGGTGCCCACCTGCTTTTTATAGAGCCAGTCGGCGATCTGTCCAGCCGTAAATTTGGGCAGTCCCAGATCTGTTACGATCCGGGTCAGATCGGCTAGCGTGCAGCCAAAAAGCGGAGTGGGTGAATTTTCCATAGCGTACTAAAAAAATATCTCGGCAAAGATCTGGTGGTAAGGTACCCCTTTTTGGATCAGGAGGTCACGCACTTCCACGACCATCGACGACTGTCCGCAAAGATAGTACTTATCTGCTTTGGGAAGGTCCGGCAAACTTTGAAGATAATCGGTGACCCGCCCTTGAAAATAGGGTTTTCCGGGAATGGTGTCACGACTGCAGCAGCGGATGTACTCCTCACCCAAGGCTGTCTCCAGCTCATGTTCAAAATAGAACTGGTTCAGGTGGCTTACCCCATGCACCAGACGAACTTTTCCCTCAACGCCCGATTGCAGGGTGCTGTAGAAAGGGGCCAGACCAGTCCCGGTTGCGATCCACCACACCGGATAACCGTCGCATGCAAAGGATCCGTAGGGCTCGGAGACATAGATCTCTTCACCCGCCTTCATCCGCGAAAGCCGGGGAGTCAGCTTACCATCCGGCTTGACATTGAACAGGACGGTAATCTCCGCTTCCCGGTTGCCGCTGCAGATGCTGTAAATGCGGGGTGGGTCATCCGGCGAAGCCGCAATACGGATCACCTGACCCGGTTTGAAAGGTCCCGATCTGTGGAATGAGATCAGGAAAACGGCCGGAGAGATCTCCTCCAGCCTGCTGATTTGAACGGGCCGCAGCCCTTCATGGCTATTTTTTTGTGTGGTCATGTAAACAAATGAATGAATTGGGAATTCGGGCGTAGGGAGTCTGGACCGGTCCTTGCCCACTGTCCGTAAAATACTCTCTTCTAAACGCAACGCGCACAATAAAGTTTACAAAAAATCCATCCGCTTTGCTGTCAGACAATTTATTACGGGGATCGAAACCGGCAACCGCTCACTTTCTCCTGAAATTGGGTAACTTCGTACTGCTTTTGGAGTATAAACTGTTTCAATCTCAGCGGATGGTGAGGAAATTGCTACAAGGTGTCCGGTGGTTGGTGAGTCAGCTCATCCTGTTGCCCGTCTATTTCTACAGGGGTGCCATCTCGCCGTTGACTCCGCCCTCGTGTCGCCACATTCCTACCTGCTCGCGGTACGCCATCGATGCGGTCAAGGTGCACGGACCCCTTATCGGCTTCTGGTTGGCTACCGGACGGCTGTTGCGGTGTCATCCCTGGGGCACCGCGGGGTATGATCCGGTCCCTCCTGCCGGCCAATGGAGGAAAAAGAGGAGAAACCAATCCTCCCCGGAGGAGTCTGCCAAATGAATCGCTCCCACCCCAGTCGCTCATTCTTGGAATCTAAAACTGAATTTTTCATGCACAAAAGGAATCTCCTGCCGTTGCTTCTCATCCTGTCGCTCCTGGCGTCGTGTGGCCAACCGGCTGCCCGCAAGGAAGATAAAATCATCTTTGTCAGCATCCTGCCGCTGCAATATTTTGCCGACCAGATCTCCGGTGGACTCTATCGGTCGGAGGTGATGGTGCCACCCGGCGTTGGACCGGAGACCTACAACCCCACTCCGCGGCAGATGGGAAACATGGCCAAGGCCAAAGCCTATTTTGCCAACGGATACCTCGGATTCGAGGAGGCATATCTCGACAAGTTTCAATCGGTCAACCCCGGACTGCTGTTTGTCAACACTTCGGAGGGGGTCGACCTGATCCATGCCGAAGCGGATCACGACGGGCATCACCACCTGAAAGGGGTCGATCCCCATACCTGGTCGGCACCCTCCGGAGCCCGGGTCATCGCCCGCAACATCTGCAAGGGTCTGTCGCAGATCGATCCTGCACATGAAGCCCAATTCCGGGACAACCTGCAGAAACTGCTCACCCGCATCGACAGCGTGGACCAGGTGATGGGAACCCTGCTGAACCACATTTCTTCACCCGCCTTCATGGTCTTCCATCCTGCCTTGGGATACCTGGCCAGGGATTACCACCTTGAACAGCTCTCCATCGAATTCGAGGGCAAGGTACCCACCCCCAGACATGTACAGCAACTGGTTGAACAGTCGAAGGAGAAGAAAATTACCCGGATCATGATCCAGCGGGAGTTTGACCCTGAGAATGCAGAAATTATCGCACGGGAAACCGGTAGCAAGGTGATACGGATCGATCCGCTGGCATACAACTGGCCGGAGGAGATGATCTCCATTGCCCGGAAACTGGCCGGCAAAGAGGAGTGACATCCGATGGATTAATGTAATTTTGCCCCATTATGAAGGAATCCTATACCATGGCCCCCGTTCCACTGATTGAAATCCGTAACCTGACCGTGGGTTATGACGAAAACATCATCTTGAGGAACGTCTCACTGACCGTCCTAAGCAATGATTTCATTGGCATCATCGGTCCGAATGGTGGGGGCAAGACCACCCTGCTAAAAGCGATCCTCGGACTGTTGAAGCCGGTCCAGGGGGAAGTGGCCTTCCATCCTTCCATGTCCGAAGGCAATCACCATCGGATCGGTTATCTGCCCCAAATCAACCAGATCGACAGGAAATTTCCCATCTCTGTCACCGATGTGGTGAAGTCGGGACTGATGTCCAAAAATCGTTTGCTCGGTCGCTACAAGACCGCAGAGGTGGAATTTGCCTACGCACTGATGGAAGAGATGGGGATCGCCGGATTGCGCAACAAAGCCATTGGGGAACTTTCGGGCGGTCAGATCCAGCGCACCCTGCTCTGCCGGGCACTGGTCAACAAACCCAGACTCCTGGTACTGGATGAACCCAATACCTATGTCGACAACCGGTTTGAGAAAGAACTCTACGAGAAACTGCGCAAGCTGAACGAAAACATCGCCATCCTGCTGGTCTCCCACGACCTGGGAACCATCTCCACCTATGTGAAATCGATCGCCTGTGTCAATCACTCGCTCCACTACCATCCGGGGAACCGGATCACACCCGAACTGTTGGAGGCTTACGAATGCCCCATCCAGATCATAACACACGGTCCCGTGCCCCACACCGTACTCCACCAACACGAACAATGATGGAAAGTTTCAGTGCACTGCTCTCCATGGATTTCTTCCGGAATGCCCTGCTTGCTTCCCTGCTGGCCAGCATCACCTGTGGCATCATCGGGACCTACATTGTCTCGCGACGGATCGTCTTCATCAGCGGCGGTATCACGCATGCCTCCTTCGGGGGGATCGGCATGGGCTATTACCTCGGTTTTGATCCCATCCTGGGAGCGGTGCTTTTCGGTATCTTCTCCGCACTGGGCATCGAGTTCTTCTCCAAAAAGGCGGACCTCCGGGAGGATTCAGCCATCGCCATCCTATGGGCACTCGGGATGGCCCTGGGGATCATCTTCATCTTCCTGACACCCGGATACGCCCCGAACTTGATGAGCTACCTCTTCGGCAACATCCTGACAGTCTCCCTGACCGACCTGGTGCTGCTCGGATCGCTGACCATCGGCATTGCCCTCTTTTTCATTTTGTTCTACCGGATGATCCTCTTCATCGCCTTCGATGAGGAGTTTGCCCTCACCAACAACTCCCCTGTCAAACTGTTCAACCTGATCCTGATGTGCCTGGTGGCACTCACCATCGTGCTAAACATCCGGGTTGTGGGCATCATCCTGGTCATGTCCCTGCTCACCATCCCTCAAGCCATCTCCAATCTCTTTTCCCGCCATTTCCAGTCCATGATCTTTTTGTCTATCCTCTTCGGATTCATCGGTTCCATGGCCGGACTCATCTTTTCCTACATCTACGACATTCCTTCCGGTGCCGCCATCATCTTCGCCCTCGTCCTGATGTACGGCTTGATCAAGATCGGTTTCGTGGTCAAGAAGGCAATGGCGAAAGGCTGAGACCGGAGACCGGAGACCGGAGGCTGGAGATGGCCAATCTTTGCTGCCGCAATTTTTCATTTTTTCAATTTTTCAATATATTTGCACACGTAATTACCCAATCGTATTACCATGACGGTTTCCAGATTCAGTGTTTCTTTGGAGGAGGAGTTGTTGGAGGCCCTTGACAACTACGTGAAGGAGAACCAGTTTCCCAACCGGTCACAAGCCATACGTGCCCTGATCGAACGCAACAGGGTCGAAAGGAAATGGCAGTGCAACAACCTCGTAGCAGGAGCCATCGTGCTGGTACATCCCACAGGTAAAAAGGAGGTATGGAACCGATCCTATGAGATTCAGTCACAATATACCTCCGTGATCCTGGCTTCCCAGCGCTATTTTCTGGAAGACGAACACACCATGGAGGTCATCACCGTGAAGGGAACGGCCCATACCCTGACCGAACTCTCCGATCTGCTGATCGGCATCAAGGGGATCGAACATGGCAAACTGATCATGAGCAAAGTGCGATAATTTTTTTTATTTGTGTGTAACACGATTTATCAAAAAAGTATTACTATAAACGATTTGACATGAAGCGCAGATTTTTGTTGTTAGTGGTCATCATCCTGCATTTTGCAGCATTGGGACAAAATGCAGTCCGACCCTCCTTAAAAGATACCGTCCGGATTCCTGAGGTGATTGTGACGGGAACGCTTACCAAAATTAACCGCAGCCACTCCCCTCTTTCGGTTTCCGTTCTGGACCGGTCCCAGATTGAACAGGGATCGGAATCGGCCGTTCTGCCACTTCTGAATGGCAGGGTTCCCGGCCTCTTCGTGACGGAGAGGGGCGTCACGGGATTTGGCGTAGCAGGAGGAGCCGCAGGCCAGATCTCGATCCGTGGGGTGGGCGGAAGTCCGACCACTGGTGTCCTGATGCTGATCGATGGTCATCCCCAATTCATGGGACTGATGGGCCACCCCCTGCCCGACAGCTATGTCGCTTCTGATGTGGAGCGGGTGGAGGTCATCCGTGGACCGGGATCTCTGCTCTATGGCTCCAATGCCATGGGTGGTGTCATCAACATCATCACCCGTAAGCTGGCCAAAGAGGGAGCATCCGGCAATGCCCAGCTATCCTATGGAAGTTGCAACACCCAGAAAGAGGCTCTCTCTGGAGGATTCAAGAAAAAGAAATTCAGTGCCTTTGCCTCTTTTAACCATGACAAAACGGATGGTCACCGTGCCAATTCCGATTTCAAGATTGTCAATGGGTACCTCAAACTGGGATATGAACTGAATGAACATTTCAACGTGGCCGGAGATGTTTCCCTGGCAAAGTTCAATGCCAGGGACCCAGGCCCCGATACGCTGCATGCCGTTCCCGGCAGTCACATGGACATCTTGCGCGGCTATGGTGCAGTCACGGTCAACAATACCTTCGAAAAGCTCACAGGCGCGCTGAAACTCTATGACAACTTCGGTGAACATACGCTGACCGACGGATTTCACTCCCGGGACAAAAACTACGGACTCAACTTCTATCAGACGCTGATGCTGCGAGAATCGACCCAGCTATCCTTTGGGGCCGACCTGGCAAAGTACGGAGGCAAAGCCGAAAATACCAAGGCCATGAACGGAAAGGTCATCACCTTCGCCGATACCACCGTTTCGGAGGCCGGTGTGTATGCCTTCCTGAGGCAAACCCTTTTCACCAATTTCTCGGTCAGCGGCGGCATGCGGTGGCAAAACCACAGCAAATACGGAACGGAATGGATTCCATCGGCCGGTTTTGCATGGCAGCTCTCCCCCGAGATGACCTGGAGAGGAAATTTCTCCAAGGGTTTCAGGAGCCCGACCATCCGGGAACTCTACATGTTCAACCACAACCCCAACCTGCAACCCGAACGGGTCTACTCGTGGGAAACGGGATGGACCCGGAATTTTCCCTCGCTGCATCTCAAAGGGGAGTTGACACTGTACACCCTCAAAGGAGATAACCTGATCGTTACCGGTGCCATGGGCAATCTCTTCAATACCGGCAAACTCAACAACAAGGGAGTCGAGCTGGCCTTAACCGCCAACCCGGTCAGGAGGCTGGACCTGAATCTTACCTACAGTTACATCCACATGGATTCGCCTCTTTTTGCTACCCCCAAAACCAATCTGTACCTCAGCGGAACTTATCATTGGAACCGTTTCCGATTGACCGGCTCCGTTCAACAGATCGGCGACCTCAACAACGACAGTTCCGGGAAGATCCATCTGGTGGATTACACCCTCGTAAACGCCAAGGCAGCCTGGAGCCTTAGCAAACGACTCGACTTGACACTCAGCGGTGAAAACCTGCTGGGGGCGAAATATGAACCCAACCGGTATTACCCGATGCCAGGAACAACCCTCTTCGCCGGATTGAATTTAAGGCTTGGGAATATGTAAAATGGAGAAGGAAATGCCTGTCATTTGAAAACTGAAACAACAATGTAACAAAGGATTGTGTGTCCGAAAATTTTCCGAATCGCACTTTGGGCATACAAAGTCTCCAGATAATGTATATTTTTGTCAGGAATTGAAACGACGGGAAGATCTGGAAAAATTTACGGGCCAACCGTCCAAACAACGGTGGCCGTTGAATCACGATCTGACAACCTTAATCCAAAATTTCGCAATCAATGAAACTTGACAAAATTTTTAGCTTTCTGGTACCAAAAGACCGCAAGTTTTTTCCGCTGTTCAATGATGCAGCCGACAATCTTGTACTGGCCTCCGAACTGCTCATCAAGCTGGTTCGGGAGAGGGATCTAACCCAAAGGCTCGAATATGCCAAACAGATCAAGGACATTGAGCACATCGGAGACGACATCACCCGTAATCTGTTGAATGAGTTGAATGGGACCTTTATCACCCCGTTTGACAGGGAAGACATCCACGAGTTGATCAACTGCATGGATGACATCGTGGATTACATTCATGCCGCCTCCAAAAGGATCCACTTCTATAAATTGTCCAGTTTCCCGGATGAATTTGTCTGGATTGCCGACCGTATCCATTCCGCCAACAAAGAGATCCAGAATGTACTGCGGAGTGTCCGTTCCGTGAATGATTTCAAGCAGCATGTTCAATGTTGTGAAAAGATAAGTGAGTATGAGAGTCAGGTAGATGACATCTACCAGGAATATCTATCCAAACTTTTCGAACTGGAGGTGAATGCCATTGACCTGATTAAAAAGAGAGATATCCTCACCACATTGGAAAAGGCAATTGACAAATGTGATGATGTTGGCAACATCTTCTCCTCACTGATTATCAAAATGGGATAGGTTCAGACCATCCCTCAACTCTTGGCACAAACCGGCTAATCTGTAGTTCATGGATTTTACCTTGCTGATCGTTATTATTGTTCTGGCATTCCTGTTTGATTTCATCAATGGTTTTCACGATGCAGCCAACTCGATTGCAACCATTGTCTCGACGAAAGTCCTCTCTCCGCTCCAGGCAGTCATCTGGGCAGCCTTCTTCAACTTCATTGCCTATGCGGTATTCGAACTGAAGATCGCCGATACCATCGCCAAGAGCGTCGACACCAATGCCATCAACCTGCAGGTTATTCTTGCGGGCATTGTAGCAGCCATTCTCTGGAACCTCCTCACCTGGTATCTGGGCATTCCTTCCAGCTCCTCACACACCCTGATCGGTGGGTTTGCCGGAGCCGCAGTGGCCCATGCAGGATGGGGCGTCGTCCATACCTCCGTCATCCTCAAGATTGCCTCGTTCATCTTTTTGGCTCCGATTCTGGGGATGACCATCTCCTATATCTATTCGATCCTGTTGCTAAACCTGCTCCGGCGGTTCAACGCAATGGTCCTGAACCGGTATTTCAAGAAATTTCAGCTGGTCTCCTCCGCCCTGCTCAGTCTGGGTCATGGCGGCAACGATGCACAAAAGGTGATGGGTCTCATCTCGGCTACCCTGATGGTCTATTTCAAGGGAGTCGATCCGGCATCCATTCCCCATTGGGCGCAGATTACCCTGGTGGACGGCAAGATTCACGCCATTCCGCACTGGATCGTGCTGGGCTGTTACGTGGCCATCAGTGCCGGTACCATTTCCGGAGGCTGGAAAATTGTAAAAACCATGGGATCCAAGATCACCAAGCTGACCTCCTTCGAAGCCATCACTGCCGACTCAGCCGGAGCAACCCTCCTCTTCGGAACGGATGCATTCGGTATTCCGGTAAGTACCACCCACACCATCACGGGTGCCATCATGGGAACCGGTCTGACCCGCCGCATCA
>JAJTBP010000446.1 GCA_021286825.1 Marinilabiliales bacterium
GCGCAATTCAGCCTTCATACCTTCCGGCCCCTTTCTCGGAAGCATGGCCGTAGCCCGTTTCTTTTCGATCTCCTCCCGGAGTCCTGAGGCACAGATGGCAGCGTTCTCCGCCAGCAAGGTGAAATGGAACGGACTGATCTGCAATTTTTTGGAATCAACCCTAGCAAATCGCAAGAGGTCACCATATTCTGCCAGCCAGCTTTCGGGGATGACAAAAAGGGTACCATCCGGCAATTTATATTCTCTTTGACCACTTAGAATCAAGCGCTTGAGACGCACAAAAGGAATCACCCAATCTCCGACATGTACCGTCATCTCCAGATCAAACCAGTCCATTTCGGAAGAGGTCAGAATGCTAAGGTCGTGCCTTCCCAGGTAATACTTTCCTGACAGACCCTCTTGTGAGACAGCGATCCCGAAGTCTGCCAGATCCATGCCATGTTGGGAGAGCCATTGGATCGACCGGTAGAAGAGCGTATCCGGACCCGGTTCGGTATCCGTTTCTACCCGGAGATTTCCACCATCCCCGCTTAGGCCCCATTCCTGCAATTTCCCGATCAGACTTTGCTCCCACGCCAGGTCCCTCGACAAACGTTCGAAGACAAATTGGTCACCTTCACGTTTCAGCGTCACCATTTTGTGCTCCTCCGAATCAAAACGGATGCGCACCTCATTGTAACAAAAGTCCAGCACAAAAAGGGGGAAATCCTGGAGGTCGCGTTGCAGGGAGAGCATGGCCCTCTTCTCCGGCTGTGTTTCCCGGATTTCGAAACCGGAGTGAATCACCTCCTGATTTTTCAAGGCACTGAGAATAAAGCTTTCGTAATATTTTTGCTCCATCTTGGCCGGAATGGATATGTATTCCTTTTCCCGGAAGGGGATCAGCTTGGTGGCCGAGATCTGGTCAAAATAGTAGATTCGATTCTGGTAATAGATGTAACAAGGTTCCTTGACGAGAACCTCGACCTGTTTGTGGAGCAGTGAAAAATGTTCCTTCCCGCAACGCAACGACAAGAAATAACGGGTCTCATACGGGAGGCGGTGGAAGTTGAAGACCGCACGTGTATCGGAAAATTGCAATTGGATCAGATCCTCCTCGTACAGGTTGGTATATTTCTCGCGCTTCTGGTAGACGGGAATGGTGGCATCCCCGAGCAACCGCAGCATCTCTGCCATGATGGACTCGATGTAGTCCAGCACCTTCTGTCGCACCTCCTCCTTCTTGAAGAGCGTAATCAATTCACTCGCCGGTTTCCCCTGACAAAATTTATGGTGGATCTTCTCATCGCTGTAACGTTCAGCCATCTTGACGATCCGGCTCTCTTCAGCCGTCAGTCGGCGTTCCGCATCGTTCAGATCGAACAATTTCACGCGGCGGAGAACCCGCAAAAAGGGTTCTCCGGCCACCTGTTCCGTAAAAAACGGATAGAGCATGTGGCCAAAGATGCGGTGACGGGTGAGCGCCACAACGAATATGGGATTTTGTGTGTTCAAGACTATCGGAATTTCAGCATCCATCAACCCCCGACACGTTTCACCTTGTAGCCGGCTTCGGATAGAAATTGCATCACCTTCTCCCGGAAGTCCCCTTGCAAGAGGATCTCGCCTTCCCGGGCCGAACCGCCTACTCCAAATCGGGTCTTCAGCTTTTTGCCCAATGCCTGCAAATCCTCATCCGTACCGATGAATCCGGTGATCAGAGTGACCACCTTACCGCCCCGCTGCTTCTTATCCAGCATAACTTTCAGTTGCTGCGCGGATGGCGGAAGGGTATTCTGAACGGATTCCTCCGCTGCATATTGATAGTCGAAATTGTCGGAGGTCGAATAGACCACTCCGTCCCTGTTTTTGCGGTGTTGATTCTGTGGGTTCATCTGTCGGTTCAATGTTGTGAATACCTGTTCGAAGGGGTTTTGGATACGGAAACGGTTCCATG
>JAJTBP010000447.1 GCA_021286825.1 Marinilabiliales bacterium
CGGATCTTTACCCACCTTTTTTTCAGAAGGGAAACGATGACCAATCTGACCGAAAGTTCCGGTTGGGACAAAAAGCAGCAGTGCTGCCGCTACAAGTAAAAATGATTTGGATTGACTCATGGCAGAAATAGTTAGTTGTACCGACGAAAATACAAAATATCCCTGCTGGGTGAAACTGCTGCATCGAAAAATCAACCTGCGGTGAAATCACATCAACCGGCCTTCCCCTTCTCTTGGGATGATGGGAATGGTTCATTATATTTTATTGTTAACTAATGAAATAGAAATTCAGGAAGCGACAAACGATAGGTTCTGACCGACACAAAAAAAAGAGCAAAAGTGGACATCGATTCCCGATTTTGGGAACGCAGAACGAAAGTTTCGCTACATTTGTTCCGACAACCACGACAAACCGGCTTCCATTTCAGGTTTGAACAGGCATTTGCAAAATGGCTGCTTGCCTAAGTTTGCTTTGCAAGGAACAATCGCTGCAACCGGAATGTCTTGCGTATGACCCGCAGACTATTTGAATTTTTTTATTTCATTAACTTATTAATTTTCTGAAAGATGAAGAAAATTTTTGCGCTCTCGCTGATGTTGATGCTGGGCGGAATGTTCATCGCAACGGCCCAGACCGAAAGGCCAGGACCTCAGCCGCCGGCTGAGACCGGTGAAAAATTCAAGATTGGGATGGCGGGTTACACATTTGCCAAATTCAACCTCGACAAGGCTCTGGAAACTATGCAAAAGGTCAATGTTCACTACCTGTGCATCAAGGATTTCCACCTCCCGCTCAACAGTACGGATGAACAAATTGCAGCCTTCCATGCCAAGTTGAAAGAGAAGGATGTGACGGGTTATGCCGTGGGTCCCATCTACATGAGATCAGAAGCCGAAATTGACAAAGCCTTCGACTATGCGAAACGTGTCGGGGTAAAACTGATCATTGGCGTTCCCAACTATGAACTGCTTCCCTACGTGGACAAAAAAGTAAAGGAATACGATTTCCACTATGCGATCCACCTACATGGTCCGGATATCAAGACCTATCCGGATGCGGAGGATGTTTGGAATCATGTCAAAGACCTGGATCCCAGAATTGGCATGTGCCTTGACATTGGGCATGACACACGTAATGGCAAAGACCCCATTGCCGACCTCAAAAAGTACAAATCAAGAGTCTTCGATATCCACATCAAAGATGTTACAGGACCTACCAAATTGGGCTATTCCATCGAAATCGGACGCGGTATCATCAACTTCCCCGGCTTCATCAAAATGCTCCGGAAGGTAGGCTATACCGGCATGTGCAGTCTCGAACACGAAATCAACATGAATGATCCCTTCATGGGCATCGCTGAAGACATCGGTTACTTCAGGGCTGTCGTTCGCACAACGAAATAATTCGCATCTACCGTCGCTCTGGACCTGGGTTATCCAACATGGATTACCCGGGTCTATGACCGGAGGAAACCTGTTCCTCCGGTGTATCTGCTTTGCCCCCAGAACCTGCTGCACATGTTCTTCAACATAAATGCAGGAAAGTCGTCTCAAATATTTTAATAGTAAAATATACTTTTATAAATTCACCGAAATATTGAACTGATTTCGAAATGAATTCTCTCCGTCAGCAGTCCGTTAATTTGTATGAATCCTATCCAAAGCACTATGTTGCTGTGGACTGTACCATCTTTGGCTACGAAGAGGGAGAACTGAAATTGTTGTTGTATCCACGCGGATTTGAGCCAGCTCGTGGCAAATGGTCTCTGATGGGAGGGTTTGTTCAGGAACGTGAGTCCCTGGAAGAAGCAGCCCGGAGAATACTACTTCAGACCACCGGACTGCATGACATTTTTTTGGAACAGGTTGCCGGTTATTCCATACCCGACCGTGACCCGGGAGCCCGGGTGATCAGCATCGGTTTTGTGGCATTGA
>JAJTBP010000075.1 GCA_021286825.1 Marinilabiliales bacterium
TCCGGATGGGAGGTTTCATGGTTTCCATGTCATGAACCTGCACCGAAGAGGTATGGGTTCTCAGGAGGATATCGGGATGGCGTTGGATGAAGAAGGTATCCTGCATGTCGCGTGCCGGATGTTCTTCGGGGAAGTTCAAAGCCGAGAAGACATGCCAATCGTCTTCGATTTCCGGTCCTTCGGAAACGACAAATCCCAATCTTTTGAAAATTTCGAGTATTTCATTTTTTACAAGAGAAATGGGATGACGGGTACCTGATCGCATGGGATCCCCCGGCAGGGAAAGGTCAGGTTTTGACGCCGATGTTTCCTGTTCCTCCAATCCTTCCTTCAGCAATTTCATCTTACCCAAGGCGAAATCCTTGAGGGTATTGACTGCCTGACCGATCTCTTTTTTCTGGTCGGCAGAGACAGTTCTGAAATCATCCATTAATTTGGATATCTCCCCTTTCTTGCTCAGGTATTTGATTCTGGCCAATTCCAGTTCATCGGCAGTCTTAACGGCGATCTCCTCAATCTCTTTTTGGAGTTCCTTGATCCTTTCTAACATGGTCATCACTTTAAAAACGCAAAAATAGGAAAAATGAAGTTATTTTCTGTCAATTCCGTAGTCGTTGTGGGCGACTGGATCCTCGACCGGTTCGAGGTGTGTAAAGACAGTGACCGGAGCCGTAAATCGGTTGCGGATTCTTGATTCGACCAATTCCAGGAGGTCGTGGCCTTTTTGCACCGACCATTCGCCGGGTACCAGCATGTGGAGGGTGACAAATCTTCTTTGTCCCGCCTGGCGGGTCATCAGGGAATGGAACTCTATGCCCGGCTGGCGGAATTCATCGAAGATGGACTCTATCTGCTGACGTTCTTCCAAAGGGATGGCGGTGTCGATCAGTCCGTCGGCCGATTGTCTCAGCAACCGCCAACCGGTCCAGACAATGTTGAGGGCGACCAGCATGGCGATGACGGGGTCAAGAATCAACCAACCCGTAATCTTCACCAGTGCAACGGCTGCGAGCACACCAACGGAGGTCCACACATCGGCCATCAGATGTTTGCCATCGGCCACCAATGTGATGGAATGATTTTTTTTCCCTTCCCGGAGCAGCACCAGGGCTACCACCAGATTGATCAGGGAAGCCGACAGCGAGACAATCAACCCAAAACTCATGTTTTCAATGGGTTGTGGGTCCAGCAGTCTGGGGTAGGCGCTCCAGACGATCGAACAGGCTGCTACGACGATGAGTCCGCCCTCGATGGCGCTTGAGAAATATTCCGCTTTGGAATGACCGAAGGCATGCTCCTCGTCGGCCGGCTTCTCGGCGATGGAGATGGCATAGTAAGCCACCATGGCTGCGAGCAGGTTGACGAAGGATTCCAATGCATCGGAAAGCAATCCGACGGATCCGGTGGCCAGATAGGCAAAGCCTTTTAGACCGATCGTGGCAACGGCAGCAATGATCGACAGTACAAGAAACCTCTTCAACGATTTGGTGGCCATTTTGCTCGATATTTTGTCTTAACTACCGGGTTGCAAAGTGTCTTTTTTGTGTTGGATCCCAGGGTGGAGCAAGATCAACTCCCCTTATTTTTTCAGCAATCCCTCTCTTTCGAGCAGGGGTTCAACGGAAGGTTCCTGGCCCCTGAAGGCTTTGTAAAGCTTCATGGGATGATCCGTCCCACCCTTTTCGAGTACATTTTTGCGGAAGGATTCGGCTGTTTTGCGATCGAAGATGCCATTCTTTTTGAAGAGCGAGAAGGCATCGGCATCCAGGACTTCGGCCCATTTGTAGCCGTAATAACCTGCCGCATAACCACCGGCAAAGATGTGGGAAAAGGAGGAACTCAGGCACATTCCTTCGATGGGCGGAAAGACATCCGTGGGCACAAGGGCTTTGCGTTCAAAGGCCACAATGTCGCCGGTCATCGGTTCGGTGATGGTATGCCAGGCCATGTCGGTCATGCCGAAACTTAGCTGGCGTTCGCTCAGCGTTCCGGCCAGGTAATTCTTGGATTGGATCAGCTTCTCGACCAATTCGGCCGGTATCTTCTCACCGGTCTGGTAATTTTTGGCGAAGAGGTCGAGGAAATCTTTTTCCGTAGCCCAGTTCTCCATGATCTGAGACGGAAGTTCCACGAAATCGCGGTAGACGGAGGTTCCGGAGAGCGCTTCGTAAACCGTGTTGGCCAGCATGCCATGCAGGCCATGGCCGAACTCATGGAGGAAGGTGCTCAGTTCGTAAAAGGTCAGCAGCGAGGGTTTCGAAGCGGTGGGTTTGGTAAAATTGGTGACGATGGAGACAACAGGACGGATCCGTTTGCCATCCAGGTTGCTTTGTGGCCGGTATTCGGTCATCCAGGCACCCCCGTTCTTGCCCTCACGCGGGAAGAAATCCAGGTAGAGAACGGCCAGGAAGCTGTTGTCCTTGTCGAACACCTCGTATGCTTTGACATCGGGATGGTAACCCTGGATCTTGTTGTTTTCCTTGAAGGTCAGGCCATAGAGACGATTGGCCAGTTCGAAGACACCTCCGATGACATTCTCCAGTTTGAAATAGGGCTTAAGCGCCTGTTCATCGAAGCCATACCGATCATTTTTCAGCTTTTCGGACCAGTAGCTCCAGTCCCACTTCTCCAGGTTTCCCTGGAATCCATGGGCCGCAGCGTAGGCTTTCACATCGTCGAGATCCTTCAATGCGGCTGGTCGCGAAGCGTTGTGAAGTTGGGTCAGGAAGGCATTGACGCGCGCCGGGTTTTCGGCCATCCGCTCTTCCAATACGTAGGCTGCATAGTTGGGATAACCCAGAAGTTTGGCCCGCTCCAAACGGAGGTTCACGATTTTCCGGATCACCTCGCCGTTGTTCTTGTCGTTGTCGTGCCAGGCCCTGGAGTTGTAAGCCTTGTAGATCTCCTCACGCAGTTTGCGATTTTCGGCAAACTTCATGAAGGCGATGAATCCTGGTCCCTGGAGGTTGAACATCCATCCCTCCTTGTTTTTTGATTTGGCCAGTTGGGCAGCTGCTTCGATCTCGGACTCCGGCAGACCGGACAGATCCTTCTTGTCGGTGATGACCAACTGATAGGCATTGGTTTCTGCCAGTACGTTCTGGTTGAATTGCAGGGACAGTTTGGACAATTCGGTGTTGATCTCGGCATAGCGCTTGCGGGCCTCCCCTTCCAGGTTGGCACCACTGCGGACAAATCCCTTGTAATTGTCGTCCAGCAACTTGGTCTCTTCAGCGGTGAGGTGCAGTTGTGCCTTTTGGTTGTAAACGGCCTTTACGCGCTGAAAAAGCTTCTCATTCAGGGAGACGTAGTTCTGATAGGCAGAGAGCTTGGGGGCTACCTCCCGGGCAATCGATTGGATGGTGTCGTCGGTCTCGGCCGAATTCAGGTTGAAAAGGACGGTGGTGGCCCGTGTGAGCCGCTTGCCGGACTCTTCCAGGGCTACGATGGTGTTGCGAAAGGTGGGCGCTTCCGGGTTGTTGATGACGGCATCGACCTCTTTGCGGGCCTCTACCAACAACTGTTCAATGGCAGGAAGAAAATGTTCGTGCCGGATATCATGGAAGGGCGGTGTCTCATGAACCGTCTTCCAATCGGTAAGCAACGGGTTGACCGCTTTTTTGTCAGTTTTCATATTCAGGGAGATTATTCCGGTCAGCAGGAGCATCCCGGCAATGGCTATTTTTCTCATGGCGGATGGGTTTAAGAATCCGGGGCATAAAGATGGGAAAAAATCGGGAGACGGGAAAGCGGAAACAGGGAGAACGGAGACCGGAGACGGGAAACCGGAGACGGGAGACGGGAGAACGGAAACCGGAGACGGGAGACGGGAGGGATGCCCTGCGATCCGCGGTAGCGGAAAAAGGAGTGGGGGTGGGAGAAATTTTGGACATCCGGGCATCTCATTTTGTATTACCTTTGTAGATAGGAAAGATCGCTACTTCCCCAAAGAACCATCCAATGGAATTGCTATTTGACATTCAGCCCTATGGCATGGAAGATGCCGCCAAACTTGCGGCCACACCAAATGATCCGCATGTGCATGAATGGGAAGAGTTGTTGGTGGGAATTGAGGGGGACGTGGATCATTTCATCGATTTCAAATCTTCCCATTTTCGTGCCCCTTACATCAGTTTCATCACCAAGGGCAAGATCCACCGGGCGAAGCCAATGGAGAAAGATGGCCGGCTGACCATCTGGTTGATCCGGTTCCGAAGTGAGTTCATTCCCGAGACCACCTTTCAGCTCTACAGTTGGTATCACGATCATGCCACCCTCGAATTACCCGAAGGAACCTGCTTTGAAAGGCTCAATTCGGTTTGTGATCTGATGTACGGTTTGATGCAGATGCCCACACCTGATTATCCGGTGATTCGTCACCTGCTCAGTGCTCTCTTCACCATGATCGAATCCTTCCGCAAAGAGATGGTTCCCGAGCAGATCAATACCAAAACGCAGAACCTGACCTTCAAGACCTTTTTGCAATTGTTGGAGGAGAATTTTCGGCGGCCGGAAGGTGTCGAGTTTTATGCCGACAAACTCTTCATGACCTCCCGCAACCTGAATCTGATCTGCCAGAACATCCTGCAGCAGAGTGTCTCGGAAATCATTGAAACGCGCAAACTGATTGAAGCCAAGAATCTGCTTTTGTCGACCGACAAGAGTGTTTCGGAAATTGGTTTCGATCTGGGATACAATGAAAAAGCCTACTTTACCACGGTCTTCAAACGGCGGTCGGGTCAGACGCCTACCGAATTCCGGGAAGAGATGCGGAAGTTAATTTCCTGAATTCACAACACCTTTTCTGAAAAGTGTTACCTGTAGGCCTATGGGTTGTCTCATCTTTGTACCATCGATCACAACCAAAAAAGAATACGATGGAAACAACCAAAACAAAATGGGTCATCGACCCTGTGCACAGCGAAATTGCTTTTAAGGTAAAGCATTTGATGATCTCCCACGTGAAAGGGACCTTTCAGGAATTTGATGCCACCGTGGAGACCGACGGGGATGATTTCTCGACAGCAGCGATCCGCTTTGGCCTGAATCCCGCTTCGGTTCAGACAGGAAATCCGGATCGGGACGGGCACCTCAAGAGTGCTGATTTCTTCGATGTAGAAAATCATGGCCAGCTGACCTTTGTCTCCGATACCTTGAGTCAGATAGACGATGAAACTTACCTGTTGACCGGAGACCTGACCATCCGCGGCGTTGCCAAACGGGTGAAGCTGAATGCCGAGTTCGGTGGGATCGTGAAGGATCCGTGGGGACAGTCGAAAGCCGGGTTTACCCTGACGGGAAGCATCAACCGAAAGGATTTTGGACTTACCTGGAATGCTGCCCTGGAAGCAGGCGGAGTGTTGGTGGGCGAAGAGGTAAAAATCACGTGTGAAGTAGAGTTGGTGAAACAATCCTGAGAACCGGGCTGTCCGGACGATGTGTCCGATCCACCACCCACGGTCCGACCATGAAACGAAGCATATTTTTGTCTCATCTGGCCTTTGCGCCACTCATGACCCTTCCAATGAAAATGAACCTATTGAATCATCTGACGTCCGGCAGTGAAAGTTCGGAAAGGATGCCGATGTTGTTCCTTGGCCATGGTTCCCCCATGAATGCCATCGAGGAGAACGAATTTGTAGCGGGTTTCCGGCAAATGGCAACCACCCTTCCCAAGCCAAAGGCCATTCTCTGCGTTTCGGCCCACTGGGAGACGAGGGGAACCTTTGTCACGGCCATGGAGCATCCGCGAACCATTCATGATTTTGGCGGATTTCCGCCTGCCTTGTATGAAGTGAACTACCCTGCTCCGGGAAGTCCGGAATTGGCCCGTAAGACGATGGAGCTTGTCTCCACCGCTCAGGTAAGCCAAGACCTGAAGTGGGGGTTGGATCATGGTTGCTGGAGCGTGGTCAAACACCTTTATCCCAAGGCGGAGGTGCCGGTGATCCAAATGAGTCTCGATTGGAGCCAGGGTGCTTCATTCCATTATCAGTTGGGAAAAGAGATTGGGGCCCTGCGAAAGAAGGGTATCCTGATCGTGGGTAGTGGCAATCTGGTCCACAATCTGTCGAGGGTTGCCTGGGACCGGCTGAATGAATCCGGGTTTGCCTACGACTGGGCAAACGAAGCCAATGAGACCATGAAGAGGCTGATTCTGGCGGAAGACCATCCATCGTTGATCCGTTACCGATCCCTGGGGAAGGCGATCGACCTGGCCATTCCAACCCCTGAACATTTTTTACCCTTGCTTTATCTGCTGGGAGCTCAGGAAAAAGGTGACGAATTGGCTTTGTTCAATGACAAGGCTGTCGCCGGATCGCTGACCATGACCTCGGTTCGTATCGGGTGATCCTGTTCTGTCAAATAAAAGAGCCATCGGGGATCGGCCACCCGACGGCTCTTCGTCTGCCATTGGAATCTTAGCGAGCAACAGACTATTTTCTTATGGACAACCAGGACTTTGCCTGGCAAAAGTTTTTGGACCGTCTGAACCGGTTGCTATACCGGGTTTGGCTTGATGCGGATTTCCTCCCGAAACGATCCTTCCGGACTATGTTTCGTTGCAAGTTGGAAATCCCTCTCAGTTTGAATGGATCGTCACATTGAGGGTTCCCCAAAAGGAGCCGAGCAATTGGACGGCTTCCATGTAATCTTTGAACTCCACCGGTTTGACCACATAGGCATTTGTGCCCAGGCGATATCCCTCGGCGATTTCCTTTTCTTGTCGTGAGGAGGAAAGGATGACGACCGGTATCATTTTGGTGGAGCTGTTCTCCCGAATCCTTTTGAGTACTTCCAATCCGCTCACTTTTGGAAGTTTCAAGTCCAGCAGGATGAAGATGGGATTGCTGCTTTTCCTTTCCGACCACTTGTTCTGATAGAATAGGTAGTCGAGGGCTTCGGCGCCATCTCTCACGACATCCAACTCCTCGGTTAGTTGACGAATCTGAAGTGCGTCGATGGTCAATTCGAGGTCATCTTCGTTGTCTTCGACGATCAGGATTCTGTTTGACTGAAAATTGATTTGCGGATGTATCATGTTGTGCTGAATGATTTTGACTTTATCTTGGAAGTGTAAAATATAGGGTGGCGCCTTCGTTTTCTACGCCTTCGGCCCAGACCGAGCCGTTGTGACGGTTGATGATCCTGCGCACCGTTGCCAGACCGATCCCGGTACCTTCGAACTCTTCAGTCGAATGCAAGCGCTGGAATACTCCAAATAGCTTGTCGGCATAGGACATTCTGAAGCCGGCTCCATTGTCTTTGACGAAAAAGACAATTTCCTTTTGGCTCGTCTGTTGACAACCGATTTCAATGGTCGCATGCTCTTTTTTGCTGGTAAACTTGATGGCATTCAGGATCAGGTTTTGCCAGACCAGACGAATGAGGGTCGGGTCTGCCGTAACCGATGGAAGGGGTTGGATGTTCCATTCGATGTTCCTGCCTTTGATGAGATCGTTCGCCTCCCGGATGATTTCGTCAATCATGCTGTCCAGAGAGAGGGGGATCAGCGTCAGGTCTGTGCTTCCGTATCTTGAATAGGAGAGCAGTTCATCGATCAGCAAACTCATCTTGGCTGCTGAAGCTTTGATTTTGCCCGTCAGCCGGTTCACTTCCGGATCTTCCATGGTCTTAAGCCTGGATTCCAGCTTTTCAGAAAAACCGATGACATGTCTCAGCGGGGCCCGGAGGTCGTGCGAAACGGAATAGGAAAAGGCCTCTAGTTCCTGGTTGGATTGTCTGAGCTGAAGGGTCCGGTCTTCCACCCGTTGCTCCAGCGTCTCATTCAGTTTTTTGATCTCCTCTTCTGCCTTCTTGCGCTCGGTAATGTCTTGAAAAAATCCATACACCCGCCTGTTTTCCAGATCCGGTTTGCCGATGGTATGGACCTTGCGTAAGTTCCCTTTCGCCGTAATGATTTCCAATTCCAGGTCGAAGGGTTCTCCCAACCCGATCACCCTTTGTACCGCATCTTCAATGATCGGGCGAGAGGTCGGCGCATAGAAGTTGATTCCGGCATTGATGTCTTGTTTGAAATCCAGGTCGACTTCATGAATCCGGTAGACTTCGTCTGTCCAGGTCTGCTGGAAGGTGTCGATGTTGAATTCCCAACCCCCCACTTTGCCGATCAGTTCGGTCTCAGCAAGCAGTTTTTTGCTGTTTTTCAACAGTTCTTCTGCCTGTTTTCGTGGGGTGATGTCTTCCACAATTCCAAGGTTGTAGAGGAAATGTCCCTCGTTGTCGTAGGTAGAGGTCAGGGTCAGCGATCCCCAAATGATCTGACCATCTTTCCGAATGTACCGTTTTTCGGTCTTGTACACCGTGATTTCCCGGTTGATCAGTCTCCTGACATTGGGCAAATCTTTTCCAATCTCATCTGGATGCGTGACATCGGTAAACCGGAGTTGCTGAAGCTCTTCCTCGCTGTAGCCCAGGATGTTGCAGAATGCGTCGTTGACCTTTTTGAAGCGGAAGTCGGCGTCTGCCATTACCATACCGAACGGGCCGCTTTCATAAAGGTTGTTGAACCTGAATTCGCTTTCGTAAAGCTGTTTTTCCTGCAGTTTGCGTTCGGTGATGTTGATGGAAAGGATAAAGACTCCTTCGGGTACAGGCTGGATACTAAGGTCAAACCAATCGATGCTGCCATCGGGAAATACAAATTCATTTTCAAAATGGCTGGATGTCCGCTCCTCCAACGACTGTTTGATGAGTTGAAAGACGCGGGTGCTTTCGATCCCCGGCCACATGTCCATGTACTTTCGGCCCATCAGTTCGTCGTTGGGTCGTTTGTTGTGAATCTCTGCGGCTCGGTTCAGATAGAGATAATTCCAGTCAAACCCGATAATCTGACATCCCTCAATCATCTGGTCAAGGGTATTTCGGTACCGTTCATCATTCTTTCGGATAATTTCCCGTGCTATTTTCTGTTCGGTAATGTCGTTGATGTGCGAATAGACCAGGGTTCGGTCTCCCAATTGGATGGGTCCGGTAAAGACCTCCACATCTCGGATCTCACCATTGGCCAACCGGTGTTTGAATTCAAAATGGTTGATTTTTCCGGAAACAATGGCCGCCAGATTGGAGCGGATCCGTTCTTTGTTGGAGGTATTGATTTCAAAAATGGTTTTCTCGCACATCTCCGGGTAATCCCATCCATAATAGTTGCAGGCGGCCTGATTGGCATCTTCGATTTTTCCGGAAATGGGATCCATCAACAGGATTACCGCCAGGTTGTCATTGAAAAGGGCCCTGTAATGACGCTCACTCTCCATTCGCTTGGCCTCTTCCACACCCAGCCGTTTCATGTGCCTCTGGACAAGCAGATACAACATGATGGTCGTTACGAGGATGAAAAAACTGCCTTTATAGGTTTGAAACTTTGTCAGCAGGGTATCATCCGGCTCCATCATGTCCAGAACCTTGTCTGAAAACAGAATCCACAAGAAGCCAATCACCAGATAAGTCAAGGCTATTTTGTATTCCAGCTTGAAACTTCGGCGGGATTTGGGAGTGGGCTCTATCATGGTTTTCGAAATTTAGTGGGATGGTTTTAGACAGATTCGTTCGAACAATTGGCGCTGGCCAATGGCCTATCCCGATGAGTGGAGCGGCCG
This sequence comes from Marinilabiliales bacterium, assembly GCA_021286825.1. Lineage (GTDB taxonomy): Bacteria > Bacteroidota > Bacteroidia > Bacteroidales > Prolixibacteraceae > CAINVV01. Next base: position 9,621 of record JAJTBP010000075.1, read on the forward strand.
TTGCCATCGGCTCAATCCGAAGTCAAGGGTTCAGCAATCGAAATAGCGGTCGATAATGTCGCGAACCATGACTGAAGTCAGGGGTTTGAAACAAAAATCATCGATCTCCCGGATCGATTTGGCCTTGATTTCATCACTCCGGTTCAGTGGGACGGACAACATGACGATCAGTTTTTTTGCCTTCATTCCGGGTTCCAGTTTGCTGTATTCCTCGAGAAAGGTAAACCCGTTCATCAGGGGCATATTCAGATCCAGAAAGATTAGGTCGGGCAAGGGAAAGGCTCCGGCATTGGCCGGATCCGCCGATCTGATCAGGTAGTTCAATGCTTCCGCTCCATTGTTGACTTCCCTGATCTGCCGGCATGCGGCAGATTCTTCAATCGCCAGGGAATGAAATTCATTGTCATTCAGATCATCATCGATGAGTAAGATACAGTCGATCATTTTCATCACCTTACTTTGTTTTGCATTCGGAAAGATTCCTGATCCGGTTTAGCCTTCGGCGGATCGCATCCGCCATCGCTGTTGGGCACTCCCATGCTCATGGATTCGTCGATCCGTTGCCAACGCTTGGAGAATGGGAAACGATGCCTTACGGTCGCATCGGTTCCAACTTACCTAGTCCACGTTGGATTTTTCTAAAGTACAAATTTTCAGCAAAAAACAACAGGTTTTTGTCCACATTTTCCTTCGACCGATTTGCCTTGTTGCACGGGGGCGGGGCTACTCCCGCAATAGGGCTTGCGTGGGTCGGCTTGGGCAAGGTACTGGGAGGGCACAATTTCCCAACTGGATGGATTTGCGGCAAGGGTCCCAAGCCAGGTAGGCGGATCGCTGGGGCATGGATGATTGAAGGAGGGACCGGTTGTTGAGACAGCCTGGAAGTTGTCCTATTTTTTGAGGCAATTTATTTAGACAGATGCTTTCCTTGCCAAGCGATGACCCAGTGGGGAGAAGGGAGGCAAACATCGGAAGCCCTTTTGATCCCGACAAGGAATCGGAGAAACGCAGTCGCTGCAAATCGGCAGCACGCGGTTTTGTGCAGTGCGATCGATTTCATCTGCGATCCCCGGAAGGGTTTGTCCCTGGTAAGAATTTGGGGCAGCAGGGATGTTTCCTTAAGAAATTGGTACCAATCCCATTCTTGTGGTTCACTTTTTCGGGTTCGGCAGTACCTTTGCCGAAAATTAACGAGCCAGTCGGATGATGGATCCGTCCAGCTTTTTATCATTGCATGCATACAACTGCTCCGTCACATGAGTTCGATGAGCTCACCCTCGGTCGCAAACGCCGGGTGCGCATCGCCGTGTCGCTGATCTATTTTGGGATGGGACTCTGCTTCTCCTCCTGGGCAAGCCGGATTCCCGACATCAAAACGGCCCTGCACCTGAACGACGCCCTCTTCGGTACCATCCTGCTGGCCTTGCCGGTGGGTCAGTTTTTGATGATGCCCTTCTCGGGTAAGCTGGTAACCCGTTTCGGCAGTCACAAGGTGCTTCGCTTGGCCCTGCCGGCCTACACCCTCTGTCTGAGTCTGCTGGGATTGGTAGCCGCCGGATGGCAACTGGCCTTCTCCCTCTTCCTCTTCGGACTCTTTGGCAACCTGTGCAACATCTCCATGAATACCCAGGGGATCGCCACCGAGAAGCTCTATCAGCGGCCGATCATGAGTTCGTTTCACGGGGGATGGAGCCTGGCCGGATTTACCGGTGCGCTGACCGGCACGCTGATGATTGGTCTGCAGGTAAAGCCCTTCTGGCACTTCGTCACCATCATCGGTGTGGTATGGACCCTGGTCTTGATCAACTATCCTTATTTGATCCGGAATTTTGCCATCGGCCATCCCGATGGCCAGAAACGGCCCTTCTTCAGCAGACCGGATGGCATGTTGCTGCAACTCGGCATCATCGGGTTCTGCAGCATGGCGAGTGAGGGTGCCATGTTCGACTGGAGTGGTCTCTATTTCAAGGATGTGGTGAAGGCTCCGCCTCATCTGGTGGTGATGGGCTATACCTCCTTCATGATCATGATGGCCTCCGGTCGGTTTGTGGCGGATAAGCTGGTCGCCCGGTTGGGCCGAAAGCTGTTGATGCAGGTCAGCGGCGTGATGATCTCCGGTGGGCTGTTCTCCGCCGTCCTCTTTCCCGGACTCATTTCCTGTACCCTCTCCTTCATGATGGTTGGGCTGGGGGTATCCAGCATGGTTCCTTCCGTTTACAGTGCCGCCGGCCGACATGGAAAGGTTCCGCCGGGCATCGCACTCGCCACGGTATCCAGCGTTAGCTTTCTGGGCTTTCTTTTGGGACCACCGCTGATCGGGTACATCTCTGAGGCCCTCAACCTTCGCTATTCGTTTGCCGTCATTGGCATCTTTGGCATGGGCATTACCTTTTTGGTGCCGCATGTCCGGGCATTGCGCGAAGATGGTGATCGCACCCTTGAGACAGAAACGGCCAGTCAGGAAGAACCGGGTTGAGATTTCCCTGCAACCTTTTCACCGGATTTCAGTTTAAAGAGGTGGAGGTGAAGGTCACGTTCCACAAAATCCAACGAAGATGTTTACGATAGAGCAAATCGATGCGGCACACGCAAAGGTGAAGACAGGTGCCGATTTTCCTCTTTATATCCGTGAAATAAAAGAACTTGGGGTGGTTTCCTTTGAGACAGCCGTTCGCGACAGCCGTACGACCTACCATGGGTTGCATGATTTTTCTGCCTCTTCGGGGCCTGTATTTGAGGATCTAGAGATTGCGGGTGAATTGAACAAGGAAAGATTTATTGCCTGCCTCAAACGACACCAAGCCGGAGAGACTGATTACCTCACCTTTTGTGCAGATTGTGCCGCGAACGGAATCCTCAAATGGGTCGTTCATCTGGAGTCGCTGACCTGCACCTACTTCGATGGGAAAGGTCAGGAGGTAATGACCGAACCAATTCCTGCCTAATTTTCGGCTAAAGGTCTGCCTGGCATGGTGTTGGGCAAACGGTCGGTCCTTTTTGTGATTTTCTGTTAACTTTGCCGACTGGAATGAAATCCAATGATCCTATGATTGACAAAAATCCTGTACTCGTTACCCATCAGACTGAAGAGGCCCTGGGCCAGATCCTCTCCGGTTTTTCAGAAGACAAGCTGTTTCTTGTGATGGACACCCAGACCGAGACCTTCTGCCTTCCTTTGCTGTGTGATGTGCCGGGCATCGAGAAATTCAAGTGCGTGGTTATTCCGCAGGGCGAAGAGAACAAATTGCTCTCCTCTGTCGAAAAGATATGGTTGTTTCTCAGTCAGAATGGTGCGGATCGCAAGTCGCTGGTGGTCAATCTGGGGGGAGGAATGGTCACCGATCTGGGCAGTTTTGCCGCCTCCACCTTCAAGCGGGGGGTGGAGTTCGTCAACATCCCGACGACCCTCTTGTCGCAGGTGGATGCCTCCGTCGGGGGCAAAACGGGTTTCAATTTCAACGGACTCAAAAACGAAATCGGTGTGATCAACCAGCCATCGCAGGTGATCATCGACACCCGTTTCCTGAAGACCCTGGATCATGCCAACCTGATTTCCGGATATGCCGAGATGATCAAGCACGGACTGATCCATT
>JAJTBP010000448.1 GCA_021286825.1 Marinilabiliales bacterium
ACTCTCCGAAGCAACGATCGCTACTACCCGAGCCACAATTTTTTCCTTGGTATCATTGAGTTCTACAGAAATAGTGTCTCCTTCTGAAATGTTGTTACCGATGATAACCTCCGCAATCTCATCTTCCAGATATTTCTGAATCGCCCTTTTCAAAGGACGGGCTCCAAATTGGGGATCAAAACCTTTCTCTGCAATAAAATCCTTTGCATCTTCTGAAATGATCAACTTGTATTTGAGTGCCTCGATTCTCTGATAGAACCCCTTTAACTCAATGTCTATGATCTGATTGATATGGGTTTTTTCAAGAGAGTTGAACATCACCACATCATCAACCCGATTTAAAAACTCAGGAGCAAAGGCTCTTTTCAAGGCTTTTTGAATAACATATTTGTTGTGTTCATTTTCTTCTTCAGCTGAAGTTCGAGTATTGAATCCAACACCTTGACCAAAGTCTTTCAATTGCCTGGTGCCAATGTTGGAAGTCATGATCAGAATAGTGTTCCGAAAGTCGATCTTTCTTCCCAAACTATCCGTCAGTCTTCCTTCATCCATTACCTGTAGGAGAAGATTGAAAACATCAGGGTGAGCCTTCTCAATTTCGTCCAGCAAAATAACGGCATAGGGCTTCCTCCTAACCTTTTCAGTCAATTGTCCGCCTTCTTCATAGCCAACATATCCCGGAGGCGCTCCCACCAACCGCGATACCGAGAATTTTTCCATGTATTCGCTCATATCCACGCGGATTAAGGCATCCGTGGTATCGAAAAGGTATTGGGCAAGGACTTTGGCCAACTGGGTTTTTCCAACGCCGGTCGGACCAAGGAAAATGAAGGATCCAATGGGTTTGTTTGGATCTTTTAGCCCGGCTCTGTTTCGCTGGATGGCTTTGGTGATTTTCTCCACCGCTTCATCCTGACCAATAATGCTGGATTTCATATCATTGTACATCACCTGCAGTCGCTTTCCTTCGGCCTGAGCGATTTTCTGAACGGGAATACCGGACATCATGGCAACAACATCTGCCACCTGGGGTTCATCAACTATCTCTCGGTGACTTTCCAATTCCTTCTCCCATTGCTCCTTTTCCTTTTCTATAAGGGTCAGCATGTTTTTTTCATTGTCACGCTGACTAGCGGCCAATTCAAAGTTCTGCGCCTTGACTGCCAATATCTTGGCAGCTCTTACCTCCTCTATTTTTTCTTCCAGCTTGATGATTTTCTCAGGAACTGAAATGTTGGAAATATGAACCCTGGAACCGGATTCGTCGAGGGCATCTATGGCTTTATCCGGCAAATGCCGGTCAGAAATATACCTTGTGGTAAGCCTGACACAAGCTTCTATGGCTTCTTTTGTGTAAATGACATTGTGATGATCCTCGTACCGTTCTTTGATGTTGTGGAGAATCTCAATCGTCTCTTCAACAGAGGTTGGTTCAACCAAAACTTTCTGAAAACGGCGTTCCAAAGCACCGTCTTTTTCAATGTGTTGCCTGTACTCATCCAGTGTTGTGGCGCCTATGCATTGAATATCTCCCCTGGCAAGTGCTGGTTTCAACATATTGGCTGCATCCAGTGAACCTGTAGCTCCGCCGGCACCCACAATCGTATGGATCTCATCAATGAAGAGGATGATGTTGTCCACTTTGGCCAGTTCATTCAGTATGGCCTTCATTCGTTCTTCGAACTGCCCGCGATACTTCGTGCCAGCAACAATTGAAGCAAGGTCCAGACTAATCACCCTTTTGTCAAATAAGATTCTGGAAACTTTGCGTTGAGCAATTCTTAAGGCCAAACCTTCAACAATGGCAGATTTGCCTACTCCTGGTTCCCCAATCAAAACTGGATTGTTTTTCTTGCGTCGACTCAGAATTTGTGCAATGCGTTGTATTTCATTTTCACGGCCAACAATCGGATCCAAACTTCC
>JAJTBP010000076.1 GCA_021286825.1 Marinilabiliales bacterium
GATCGTCTACGATTTGCTGAAGGGTCTGCTTTTTGTCTGCAACCTCTTCGGAGATCAGGCAGACATTGGGTTGGGTCTGGAGGGCACATTCGAGACCGATGTGGGAAGCTGAACGCCCCATCAGTTTGATGAAATGCCAGTATTTTTTTGCCGAGGTGGCATCGCGCATGATGTTTCCAATCAACTCGGAATAGACCTTACAGGCGGTGTCGAACCCGAAAGAGGTCTCGATCATTTCGTTTTTCAGGTCACCATCGATGGTCTTGGGACAGCCGATGACCTGTACACCTGTCTGTCTGCTGAGGTAGTATTCGGCCAGTACACAGGCGTTGGAATCATCACCACCGATGATGACGATGGCTGAAATCTCCAACTTTTTGCAGATTTCCAGTCCCTTGTCATATTGTTCGGCCTCCTCCAGTTTGGTCCTGCCTGAGCCAATGATGTCAAATCCGCCAGTATTGCGGTATTCGTCAATGATCTCGGCTGTCAGTTCGATGTATTTGTGGGCAACCAATCCGCTGGGACCACCCAAAAAACCATACAATTTGTTGCCCGGATTGAGCTTTTTCAGACCATCAAAAATACCGGAGATCACATTATGGCCTCCAGGCGCTTGTCCGCCAGAAAGGATTACTCCCACGTTGACGGCTTTGTTCAGCAAATCGCTCTCCCCCGATTCGAAGGTAAGGACCGGCATCCCATAGGTATTGGGGAACAATTTCTTGATTTCCTGCTGATCGGCTACTGATTCGGTATTTTTTCCGGAAACAATCCTGACGTTTCCAAACAAAGCACTGGGCATCTTTGGCTGGTACTTTGCTCTTTCAATTTGTAAGGCACTTTTGGTCATATTCTGAAAAATGTCGTTTTTACATGATCCTACAAAATTAATGTAGCGGTTCTCAACCTCAAATGGATGGAACATCAAAATGAAAAATTTGACAATCTTTTAATATTCCGCTTCATCCCCTGTATCCTGCATGGGCTGACCGTTCTCTTTTGCCCTTGACGGAAGCCTTCCGGATGATTTCAGCGCCTGATGCAGGAGGTATTCCATTTGACCATTGACACTACGGAATTCATCCGTTGCCCACCTTTCCAAAGCATCATACACTTCAGGCTGGAGTCGCAGTACAAAATTTTTCTTGTTACCCATCGTTCGGTGTTTAAGGTCAAACTTTTAAGCCCCTCCCAAAGGAATGTTCAATAGATCGATCCTGCATTGACGACAGGTCTGGCCGATTCATCCGCACACAGGACCACCAACAGGTTGCTTACCATGGATGCCTTCCTCTCTTCATCCAGATCGACCACACCATTGTCCTTCAACTCATCCAACGCCAGTTTAACCATGCCTACCGCTCCCTCGACAATTTTCTGACGGGCAGCAATGATGGCGGTTGCCTGCTGACGCCTGAGCATGGCACCTGCAATCTCCGGGGCATAGGAAAGGTTGGAAATTCTCGCTTCAATCACCTCTATTCCAACGAGTGAGAGACGGTCCTTGATCTCATCTGCCAGGGCATGGTTGATCTCGTCTATTCCGGACCGCAGGCAAATCACCTCGTTTCCACCATCCTGATCGATGTTGTCGTATGGATAGGTATGTGCCAATTTCCGAAGAGCCGATTCGGTCTGTATCTTGATAAACCGCTGGTAGGACTCTTCATACTTTACCTTCCGGATGCCCGACTTGGGATCCACCTCCTCCATCGTTTCGATGTCAAACACCGCTTTGTAGGTGTCCACCACTTTCCAGACCACAATGGCGCTGATCACGATGGGGTTGCCTTGCTGATCGTTTACCTTGATGATATCCGACTCCAGATTCCTCACCCGCAAGGAGACTTTCTTCTTGGAATAGAACGGATTCACCCAGAAAAAACCGTTTTTGTTTACCGTCCCGCGATAATTGCCAAAAAACACCAATACCTTGGTTTGATTGGGTTGAACGATGAAAAGGCCCAAAGCCCAGAAGAGACCCAATACGGAAGCCACCACGAAAACGGGAATGACCAACGGATCTGGCCATATAAACAATCCAAATGGTGAAAAAATCAGCACCAATGAAACGAAGAGATGAAGAAAACCGTTGTTCTTCAAATTGAATTCTTTTTCCATTTGACAAATATTTAAAATGATATTACAATGATATCACATATTTTTTAATTTTCCAAATGAATGGCAGGAAATTTATCTGTCAATCGGAGTAGTACAACCCTTATAATTGACGAAAAAGTATTGTAATTTTGCCAGCTTGTCACAACGATCAAACATGAAAAAAGAGGCGTCAGATAGCAGGATTCCCGTGATTGACATCAAGGGTGCCAGGGTTCACAACCTGAAAAACATAGACATTCGGATACCAAGGAACCAGTTGGTGGTCATCACCGGCCTTTCCGGTTCCGGAAAGTCATCCCTTGCCTTTGACACGCTTTATGCCGAAGGTCAGCGTCGGTACGTGGAATCCTTGTCCTCTTATGCCCGTCAATTTTTAGGCAGGATGGACAAGCCTGAAGTGGATTACATCAAGGGCATACCTCCAGCCATCGCCATTGAGCAGAAGGTCAATACAAGAAATCCGCGGTCTACGGTGGGTACTTCGACGGAAATCTACGATTACATCAAATTGCTTTTTGCCCGGATCGGACGAACCTATTCTCCCATTTCGGGGGAAGTGGTCATCCGGCATGAAGTGGCTGATGTCGTCAACGAACTGTCTGCCTGTATGCACGGCACCAAAATAACCATTCTGGCTCCGCTTCACCTGACGGCAGGCAGAACACTGCTGAAAGAGGCCGAGTTGCTGCAGCAGCAGGGTTTTTCAAGGTTGGTCATGGGTGACCAGACGATCAAAATCAGTGATTTGAAAGAGGAACCTCAGGCAACTGGGGAGGTCTATATCTTGGTTGACCGGATGATTACTTCGGACGACGAAGATTTTCTTTCCCGCGTGGCAGATTCGGTCCAAACGGCCTTTTTTGAAGGCAAAGGGGAATGTCTTGTGCGGATGGAGAGCGATGAGCAGATAGCATCCAAAAGCTTCTCGAATCGTTTTGAGGCTGACGGCATTGAATTTGAGGAACCCACACTGCATCTATTCAGTTTCAACAATCCGGTGGGCGCTTGTCCGCTGTGTGAAGGGTATGGAAAAACAATCGGGATCGACGAGGATCTTGTCGTGCCCAACAAATCGCTTTCGATCTTTGGAGATGCGCTGGTTTGCTGGAAGGGCGAAAAAATGGGTGAATGGAAAGATCAGCTGGTTAGACATGCTTCCAAATTCGGGTTTCCGATTCACAAGCCCTACTACGAACTCACACCCGAACAGAAGCGATTGCTTTGGATTGGCAACGAATATTTTGAGGGACTGAATGCCTTTTTCAAACAACTCGAGGAGCAGACTTATAAAATTCAATATCGGGTCATGCTTTCCAGGTACAGGGGGAAGACCATCTGTCCGGCTTGTGAAGGGACCCGCCTGAAGAAGGAGGCCTCCTATGTCAGAGTGGGTGGCCGCTCCATCACCGAATTGGTCAATTTGCCCATCACAGCGTTGGCTCCCTTCTTCGAGTCGTTGCAGTTGACGGAAAGCGAGCAAACCATTGCGGAAAGACTCTTGATTGAGATCAACAACCGGATTGGTTTTCTTTGTGATGTGGGACTGGGATATCTAACACTCAACAGATTGTCTTCGAGCCTTTCGGGGGGAGAGTACCAGCGGATCAACCTGGCCACGTGGCCTTGGCAGCAGTCTGGTGGGTTCCATGTACATCCTGGATGAACCTTCGATCGGATTGCATCCACGCGATACCGGCCGACTGATCAAGGTGTTGCGGAGGTTACAGCAGATTGGCAACAGTGTGATCGTGGTTGAGCATGACGAGGAGATCATCCGGGCGGCAGATTACGTGATTGACATTGGTCCGCTGGCTGGTCAGCATGGAGGGGAGATCGTTTTTCAGGGGACCCATGCCTCCCTGGTGAAAAATCCAACGAGTCTAACAGCAAAATACCTCACGGGAGCCCTGCAGATCAAGGCGCCGGCCAGAAGGAGAAAATGGAGCGATTTTCTGGAAATTGTGGGAGCGCGTGAAAACAATCTGAAAGGCTTTGATGTCAAGTTTCCGCTCAACCTGTTAACGGTGGTCACCGGTGTAAGTGGCTCCGGGAAATCGTCGCTAGTCAGACGCATTCTTTATCCCGTGCTGGCCAAACATTTTGGAGGAATCGGTGAGCGGTCCGGCGATCACACGGAAGTACGGGGGGACCTCAACCGAATCTCTGCCGTGGAGTTCGTGGATCAGAATCCCATCGGAAAATCCTCGCGGTCCAATCCGGTGACCTATCTCAAAGTGTATGATGAAATCAGAAAATTGTTTGCCGATCAGCAGGCATCCAAGATCAACGGATTTACACCTTCCCATTTCTCCTTCAACATTGATGGCGGCCGATGTGAGACCTGTCAGGGAGAAGGCGAAATCAAAGTGGAGATGCAGTTCATGGCAGACATTCTTTTGGTTTGTGAACATTGTGGGGGAAAGCGCTTTAAACCAGATGTGCTGGAGGTGACCTACCGGGATAAAAACATCTACGACATACTGGAATTAACTGTCGATGAGGCGATTACTTTTTTTGACGAGAAGAGTCCAGGAAAGAAAATTGCCAGAAAACTGCAGCCCTTGCCGGATGTCGGATTGGGTTATGTCCGGCTTGGCCAATCGTCGAGTACCCTATCCGGAGGTGAGAGCCAACGGGTCAAGCTAGCGTCGTTTCTTTCGAGGGAGAAGGAGGAACCTACCTTGTTTATCTTTGATGAACCCACCACCGGGCTCCACTTCCATGACATCAGCAAACTGTTGGATTCGATGCATGCCCTGTTGTCAAGAGGTCACTCGATTGTGGTGATTGAGCACAACCCAGAAGTGATCAAGGTTGCCGATTGGATCATTGACCTCGGTCCGGAAGGGGGTGATGAAGGGGGATACAAACTGTATGAAGGGACGCCGGATGGCATCGTGAACTGCGAAAAATCCTTTACCGGGCAATATCTGAAAGAGCATCGATTGTTGTGATCGGGAGAATAATCGACCATACTTCAGAATAAATTTTATCTTTGTTGAGGGTTATCGGGAAATCTTTAGTGATGGACAAACCAGACAAGTTAAGCAGATTAAAATCTTCAATAAAATCGGGCAATCCGGAACTGATTGACCATGCCTTTGAAGAGATTCAGAACAAGGGTGATGAGACTTTTGTAGCACCTTTGATCGAAATGTTGCATCAACCTTTCGGGCAGGAGGTAAAAACGAAGATCTACGCACTTTTTGCTGATCTGAAGCACGAGAAATCGGGCTTCATGCTTATGGCTTCGGTCAAGCAGGAACAAGATCCGGAAGTGCTGGAACATCTGCTTTCCTGCTGTTGGCAAAATGGATTGAATTACAGTCAGGAACTTCCATTTTTCGTAGATCTGGTGCTGAACCAGGAATTTTCCATCGCATTTGAGGCCTTCACCGTCGTGGAAAACATGTACGGAAAAATCGACCTGGATACCGAATCCAAACTCCTGGAGCGGATCAAGCGAAGCCTGCAAGAAGGTGATGAGCGCAAAATCCATTTGCTGAACGGGTTGTTGGAGATCATACCCGTCATCCCATTGGATCAGGATCCAGTTGATTTTTAGCCAACGTGATGATCATGACCCGATTGTTAACCCCTCCTTCCAAGGAGCCCATGCATCATGGTCCGGGCCTCCGGAAATTGATCCTGAAGGGGATACTCACCGGGTTTTGTTTGCTCTGTCTGACCTGGGTAGTCAGGTCTCAGGATCCCCAGTTTTCGCAATTCTATTCCAACCCGCTTTATCTGAATCCCGCCCTTACCGGCACCGGGACCTACCCGCGCATCGTTGCCAACTACCGGAACCAGTGGCCCAGCTCCGGGAACACCTTTGTAACCTACAACTTTTCCTACGACCGTTACCTGCTTGGAATGAAAGGCGGCATCGGTTTTCAGACCTTATATGACCGGGAGATCAATGGCATCATCAATACGGTGCAGAGTTCCTTTTTTTACTGTTACCATGTGAAGGTAAACGACCGACTCTTTTTTACCTCTGCCATCCAGGCTGGGTTCATCATGAAACAGTTCAATACGGCCAATCTGATCTTTCCGGGAATGATCAATCAGGAAAACGGGACCATCTCCGGATTCTATCCCTTACCGGTCGAAAGCGGTGAAAAGATCTTTCCTGACTTTTCATTTGGTATGTTGGGGCAACAGGACAATGTCTATTTCGGATTTGCATTGAATCACCTGACCCAACCCAACCAGTCGATTGTAGAGGGGGATGAGACGGGGCGACTGCCGATGAAAATTACGCTCCACGTGGGTGCCAAATCCAGGGAATACCAACGATCCCTTTTCTCGAAAGAGGTGACCTTTTCACCCAATCTGATCTATCAGCAACAGGGATCCTTCAAACAACTGAACCTGGGAATGTATATGACGCTCAACTCCTTGACTCTGGGCGCCTGGTACCGAAACAATCTGTCGGTGCGACCCGATGCCGCGATTGCCATGATTGGTTACTCGACCAATTTCTTTCAGTTGGGATACAGTTTTGATTATGTCCTTTCGGATTTGTCGCGCTATAGCATGGGCTCGCATGAGTTGTCGCTGATTTTCTACATCTCCCGCAACTTCCACAAGCGATTCTTCCAAAACACCTTACAGATTCCAAACATCTGACATCCGGATTAAAGAACGTTTTCCGCCTCAATTCATCAGGAATACTGAGCCGGACTGTCTGTGCAACTGACCCAAGAAGTCGGTGTATTCCAAAATCCAGACGTAATTTCCGGTGGGAGCAGACCCTCCGCCGGAAACTTTTCCATCCCAGCCCCTGATCTCATCCCTGCATTCAAACACTACATCATTCCACCGGCTGATGATCTTCAGGTGATAGCCTTTGGAAGCGATGCCGGTGGCATCCAGACGGAACTCCCTGTCCCGCGGATCCGGTGCACCCGGAGAAAATGCAGTGGGAGGATAGATTCTGGAGACGCCAATGCTGAGGGTATCCATGGCAGAACCGGTACATCCAAAGGCATTGGTTGCTGAGAGGGTGACAAATCTTTTGCCGGTGACACCATAGGTATGCAATGGATTTTTCTCCACTGAGTTCTTGCCATCACCAAAGTTCCACAGATAGTGATCTGCCCCGGAGGAGAGATTTTCGAACTGCACCTTGGCATTGGCTTCGGAGAAAAAGTTGCCACTCATCAAGAAGGCAGCCACGGGTGATGGGTGGGCTACAAAACTGTTTTTCCGGATCAGCGAATCCTTGCATCCGGTAACCATTGAATTGACTTTCAATGCGACCGTGTAATATCCGGCGGTATCCGGAAAACGATGGCTCACTGATGACTGGCTGGCCGTTGTACCGTCACCGAAACTCCAATGATAGCTCAGCTGATCCGTAGCATCACCCGGTTGAACCGAAAAGTCGACCGTCAGTGGAAGACATCCGTCGAAGGCCTCCGGAGTAAAGGAAAAGAGGGGCTTCCTTTTTAAAGACACAGATGTCTTTGGGCTGCTGCAACCTGCCGCATTGATTACCTGAAGGGAAACGGATGCGGCAGGCCTGGTGTTCAGGGCAAAAACCAATGGTCCGCTCCCCTGCCCCGGATCATGGAGGATGTCGGACTTGCTGAGGTCCGAAATGTCCCACAGAAAGCGGTCATTTTGTGAAGCGATCCCCCGATAAAAAAGAGATTGTTCTCCATTTGCCAGACAAGAATCGGGAGCGATGGAAAAGGATACAGTCGGAAGTGGAGAGACCACCATGCTTTTGGTCACCCGATTTTGGCAATTCTGGTCGGTGCGGACAGAAAGGTTGATCAGATAATCCCCGGGTAAGCTGTACCGATGGGTCGCCTGTCCCAATTCATGGGTGGTTGTACCGTCTCCCCAGTCCCAGTTAAAATCCAGGATATTTTGCCGGAAGGTGGCCAAAGCGTTAGATTCGCTTGTCAAGCAGACCTTTTCAGGCAGAAGGGAGAGGTTTAGATCGGGCGATTGATGTACCGGCTTCGATACCGCTTGAGCTCCACAACCCTTCTCCTCAATCTGAAGCGAAAGCAATCCATCCAGGGTATTGTTTCCCAGAGGATAATGCAACTTGTCCTTGCCCAACCCGGCAGACATCTGTTGACCATCCAACGACCAGGTGAATTGGGTCACATTTCTGTTCGCATCACCGAGATAGGCGGCATCCAAAGAATATCCTGCACAAAGGGTGTCGATGGCCAGGGCGATCGAGGAGTTGTTCCTGAACCTAATCTCCTGAATCGTATCCAGCCGGCAGTTCAGGTTCGAGGCAGCGATCCGTATGGGAAACTTGCCAAAATCGGGAACCGTGACCTTCAGGTTGGAAAAAAGCACCCCGGGTTGATCGCTCGAGAGGACAATGTGGCTGTTCACATCCGTATTTATCTTGAGCGTCAATGTTTTGTCACCGCAGACGACGGAATCGACTTTGCTGAGGTCGAGTAGCGGATTGTCGGCTGCAAACAACCGGATGGATTTTTGAGCTGGACAACCGAAGCGATCGATCGCTTGCAATCCGATGGATCCCGGTTGCACAACCTCTACCCTTCTGGTGGTGTCTCCGGTCGACCAGGCATAATGGCTAAAGTTTCCAGCATCGAGCCACCTGGATCGCGAACCGCACAAAGCGGTATCCGACGGCAGGGATATCACGGGATGACTGTTCCATAGCCTCACGCCATCTTTTAGGGTACAGCCATCTGACGTGGAGGCAGTCACCTCGTAATAGCCCTCCTGATTCACCGTAATTTTTCGGGTGGTGGCACCATTGTTCCAGAGATAGGAGGAGAACTGAGGACCAGCATCCAACGTGCTGGATTGGCCTGAGCAGAGGATGAGGGTGTCTCCGGCAAAATGAAGGTCACCACCCAAATCCAGCCTTGGATTCAAGTTGAATCCTACGCCATAGCCATAGGAAACCCAGGGTAGGATCCGAGCTCTCCAGGTTGTGGTTGCCCAGGGAGATTTTTACCTGTGCGTACGAATAGCCTGTTCCTGCGAAGGATTGGAACGGAACAGGATTGCCGTCCAGCTTGATCAGTTTGGCGGCTTCATCGGAAGCGACCACATTGACAAAGATCTTGGTTAGAATTTCAGGTGTGTCGTAGGCTACAAAGGTGACTTTATCCCGGGTTTGGTCGACCGGACTGATGATCAGCATCGAGGGATCGCCATCCCATGTTTCACCGGTCGGAAGGGAAGCCGGTAGGTCTACATCGTTTGAGTTGCTGTATTGGGCCAGCAGGACCGGGTGATCAGACTCGACGAGTGCAGGTTCATTGCTGTTCCGCATCAACTCAAAGAAGTCACCGCGGTTGAGATGGACCGGATCCATTCCGCTGATGCGCACAGTGGTTTGATCCGTACCAGCCAGGATGCGGTAGGTATCCTTGTTTCTCGATTTCAGGGGAACCGTGATGAATTTTCTTCCCCAGGATCGCAAGGGTGGAATCTGTTCATACAGATGATCCCAGGCTGATTGCGCCGTATTGGGAACGGTGGTTGCCCAGGAGCCTGAATAGAGCGCGATGGGTTTATCGGCCGAGATATGTGAACCGGTAAGATCTCCCTGTCCGACCAGTCCCAGGTGATTCATGGATTGGACCTGCATGAGTTCCCCCTTGTTGAGAACTACCTCAAACGGCACATTGGCCGGTTTCAGCTTGTCGGTGACCTTGGATGGGGTGATGGTCACAACGGTCTGATCTTCTGAAGCTACGACCACAAATTCACTGTTTTTGCCGTTCCAGGTAATGCCACCGGGAAGTTCTGAGATGTGCGGTTCGTAGCAAAGGGCCAGGTATTCGTTCCCCAGTGCATCCACGGGAAAAATGACAGAGGCATCGCAGGAATTCATTCCCCAGTTGAGGGCATACAAGTTGAGTGGCTGATCGGATACCAGGTGCAATCCCTTTTGTTCAACATTCTCAGATCCAAAGGGTTCGGCACTGGTTCTGTCGATCCGGATTTTCACGGGTGCATCCGGATTGAGCACTCCGGTTTGCAATGGAGTAGCCGAATTGCCCAAAGAGAGCGTATAATGACAACTGAATCGGGATACAAGGGTTATTTCGAGATAATTGGATGGATAAAACGGATTGGTTGACAACCGATTTTCCAAGAATCCGAACCAAAATTCTTTTCCTTCGGATGATTTCTGGCAGGGATCGACCGGCAGAGTGCCAAAAAGATCCGGAATCAATCCGGTAAACTTCATCCCTTGAGCAGATTTTCAGGGCATAAGATAGAAAATCGGATTCAATAGAGCAAGGTTACGGTACCGCTCTGCTTGTGCAGAACTCCCAAGAAATCGGTGAAGTTTAATAGCCACACATAATTCCCAGCCGGAGCATTGGATCCGTCCGGCATTTTACCGGTCCATCCCTTCAATTGATTGCTGGTTTCAAAAACCAGGTCATTCCAGCGGCTGAGGATTCTGAGGTGATACCCTTGTTCAATCACGCCATTGCAATAGGGAAAGAAGATTCTGTCTTCCTGATTTTGGGCGTTTGGTGAAAAGGCATTGGGCGTAAAGATCTTTCCCAAGGCAATCTGTACCTCCGTGGAGGTGGTGTCTACGCATCCGAACGTATTGATGGCGTCGAGGTGAATCCTTCGGGGCCCTACGACCTTGAATGTATGAACGGGATCCTTCAATCTGGAGATGTACCCATCGGCAAAGTCCCAGCGATATTGTTCGGCCCCATCGGAGGTATTGGTCAATTGAATGGTCGGGGATTCATTGGATAGCAAGGTTTTGTCGACCGAAAATCCAGCCGTCGGCTGGGGATAGATGGTAAAATAGCCCGTTTCCCTGAGACTATCGCTGCAACCTGTCAAGGTGGAGGCAGCCGTCAGGGTGAGATCGTAAAGCTTGTCCGGCAGGGGAAAAGTGGGTGTAACATTTGTTCCATTGTCTGAAGTACCATTCCCGAAGTTCCAATGGTAACTCAGTTTATCCAGTTTATCCAATGGGACGGCCTTGAGTTCGGGTGAGAATGGAATGCATCCGGCACTATCGGACGAAGCGAATGAAAAATTGGGTATTCTCCTCAATATCAATGACTTGTTTTCACTCACACAACCATATTTGGAGATGACCTGCAGTCCGATTTTTCGGATGGGATTGTCTATGAAACGAAAAGAGAAAGGCCCCTTGGAGTCTCCGGGGTTGTTTGTGATTTCGTTCGGTTGAAATGCAGAAATATCCCAGTAATAATGATCTCGCGAATCAGCTGATCCTGTGTAGAAGAGATTCTGAATTCCCTTCGGCAGGCAGCTATTCTCCTTGATGGAAAAATCTACGGTGGGAACCGGGGCAACATAGAGCACATTTGCCTTCCGAACCGTATTTTCACAGTGTTTGTCGGTCGTTGCGGTCAATTCGACCGTATAATGCCCATCTTGAGCATAGTTATGAACCGCTTGATTGCCATTGTGTTCAGTGCTGCCATCTCCCCAATTCCAAAGGTAATCTACCACTGTTTCGGTGTTGGTTGCCAAAAAATGAAAGGTTTTGGGTTGACACTGGAGTGAATCGGCCACTGAAAAATCCAGATCCGGAATGACACTGATCTCCTTGATGGCATTTTGGTTGGAACAGCCGTCTTCTGTCACTTTCAAGAAGAGATCACGCTTGCTTCGATCCATCCCCAATTTAATTTTCATCAGGATTTTCCCTATTTCATCGGTCAGGGTATCTTTTGCAAAGACCCAGGTGAAACGGGATTTATCGATGGTAGCGTCTCCCAGATACCTGGCTTCCAGGTTGTAACCATAACAGGTGGTATCATCCACCGAGATGGTCACGGTTGGGATCTTACGGAAGGCGACCCTGAATGCGGTGTCCGACTTACACTGATATTGATCCACCATGTTGAAACGAAACGGATAGCTTCCATAGGCAGGAACGGTAGCGGTGAGCTGATCGATCTTTATGCTGTTGTCTGTACTCGACAGCGAGTAGAGACCTTTGTCGGCAGATAAATTGAACAAAGCTGTTTTTTTACCGCAAACCAGGGTGTCCAAATGTGAAAGATCCGGTTTTGGCTTGTCTACAAATCCTGTCCAAAGGGTATCCCGTGCAGGGCAGTCGTATTTGTCGGTTGTCAAAACGCTGTAATAACCCGCTTGTTTGACTGTGATTTTCTGAATTGAATCTCCTGTCGACCATTTGTAACCAATGAATCCCTTGCCAGCATCCAGAAGAATGGTCGCAGGTTTGCATAGGGTGGTATCGTTGCCCAAATGTACTTCCGGAGCGCTCACATAGTTGTAGATGCTGTCGGTGATTTCGCAACCTTCTGCATTGGAGGCTGTCAGACTTACATAACCCGGTTTGGTGACAAAAATGGTACGGGTGGTGTCACCTGTGCTCCATCGAAACTTACTGAAAGCCGATCCTCCATCCAAAATTTTGGCTTCACCCTTGCAAAGCAGCAAGGTATCGGAGACAAAGTGAATATCGCCGCCGAGGTCAAGTTTGATGCTTAGGTTGAACCCCACGCCATAGCCATACGACTCAACTCCACCGTAACCATAGACGTATGCGATGAATCCACTGCCCGCTTTGGTGCTGTTCAGGTTGTGATTGCCCTTTGTGATGGGTACCTGTGCGATGGAATAATCGGTTCCGTTCAGGTATTCAAAGGTAACCGGCATTCCATCCAACAGGATGTCATTCATGGAGGTATATTTTGTAACGATGTTCACGAAGAACTTTCGAACGATGTTGGGAGAATCGTATGCGACAAAGGTGACGGCTTCACGCGTCTGATCTACCGGACTGACGATGAGCATCAGCGGATCGCCATCCCAATCGGACTGACTGACACCAGGTGGGCGGTCGACTACGTTGGAGACCATGTATTGGGCCAGAAGAACGGGGTGATCACTTTCGATGAGCGAAGGTTTGTCGCTGGTTAATTGGAACTCATAGAATTTTCCCTTGTCCAGAAGGATGGTGTTGCCATTTCCGATCCGGATTTTGGTTTGATTTTCTGATGCTACGATGCG
>JAJTBP010000449.1 GCA_021286825.1 Marinilabiliales bacterium
CGTTCTGAATCGTACCCGCCAGTTCATCCAGCTTCGCCCCCTGTTCGAGGGCCGTGACGATGTAAAAAGCCATGATGGGCAGAACCGCACCGTTCATGGTCATCGAGACCGACATCTTGTTGAGAGGGATCTGATCAAAAAGGATCTTCATATCCAGGATGGAGTCGATCGCTACACCGGCTTTCCCTACATCACCCGTCACCCTGGGATGGTCTGAGTCATATCCACGGTGGGTAGCCAGGTCAAAGGCCACTGAAAGCCCTTTCTGACCGGCGGCCAGATTTCTGCGGTAAAAAGCATTGGATTCTTCTGCGGTGGAGAATCCGGCATACTGACGGATGGTCCAGGGCTGCATCACATACATGGTAGAATAAGGTCCCCGGAGGAAGGGCGCCTTTCCGGCGGCATAGGCCAGATGTTCCATTCCTTCGAGATCTTCCCTGGAATAGACTCCCTTGACAGGAATCAATTCGGGTGTCATCCAGGGGTTTCCGTTGGACTGGGCCGACTGATGGGTCTCCCCGGCTCCTTTGATCACTATATCTTTAAAATTGGGTGTCATAACTGATTGCTTTGTTTGAATGGTTGATGGTCCGAATCAAGGGTTGCCCGGTGTCAGGCAATCCCCAGGAGCTTGTTGAAGGCGGCCAGGGTTTGCAGCAGGTTGGTTCGCACATGGATAAAATGTTCGATGCCTGCGGCTTTCAGGTCGTCCATGCAGGCTGGTGCCCCGGCGATGACCGGTATGGCCTTCCCTGCAAGACCACGGAAAAATTCCGGACCAAACTGAGCATATTCCTCATCCGAACTGCATAGAACGATGAGTGAAGGCTTGTCTGCAAGCAGTCGTTCCAAACCCTCTTCTACCGTTTCAAAACCATTGTGGTCGATCACTTCATAACCAGCAGCAGCAAAGAAATTGCATGAAAACTGTGCCCGTGCCTTCCGCATGGCCAGATTGCCAATCGGAAGCATCATCACTTTCGGCCGACCGTTTACCGCAGCAAAGCGATCCGTTGCATAACGCAGGGATTCCAATGCCTGGGCTCCCCGGAAACGTTTCAAGGTCTCTACCTCGGCGCCTTCGGCTGTATCATCCATCGTTTGGAAAAGCGCCTCAGAAAGGTCAGATTCAATCACTTCATGAAAATTCGGAAATTGATTGACGCCAAGCACATTTTCTCTTCGTGAGGCAATGGCATTGCTGCGTTTTGCAGCCATATCGCTCACCTGCGACTGTACAAAACCGGCACGGAATGCCGCCAGGAAGCCGCCTTTTTCCTGAACGTTCAGAAACAACTTCCAGGCTTCAGCAGCGATGGAGGCGGTCAGGGATTCGATGTAATAGGAACCGGCAGCAGGATCAGCCACTTTGTCGAGATGTACCTCTTCCTTCAGTAGCGATTGCTGATTTCGGGCGATCCGCTCGGCGAAAGCAGTAGGGGTCTCAAAAGTGGAATCAAATGGAAGCACGGTAAGGGAATCAGCACCTCCCAATACGGCCGACATGGCCTCAGTCTGGGTGCGCAACATGTTTACATAGGAATCGTAGATGGTCTTGTTCCATGTAGAGGTTTCACAATGGATGTACAGGCGGGTAACCTCGTCTGAAACTTCACCAGCCGGCAGATAGGCCTTCACCAGATTGGCCCACAACATCCTGGCAGCCCTCAGCTTGGCCAACTCCATAAAGTAATTGCCTCCGATACCGAAATTGAAGCGCATCTTCGGCGCAACAAAGGCAGCATCCAAACCTAGATCTGTGAGACGGTTAAGATATTCGGCACCCATGGCCAGTGCAAAACCAAGCTCCTGAACGATCGACGATCCGGCATTGCAGAAATGGATGGCATTGACCGAAAGCAAGGTTAGGTGTGGATAGGCCGATCCGGACAGAAGCAGCTCCTT
>JAJTBP010000450.1 GCA_021286825.1 Marinilabiliales bacterium
TAGGCACGACCCATCTGGGTCTTAACGGTGTTGACGCTGATGTTCAACTTCTTGGCAATCTGATCATAGCTCAGTGAATCAAATACTGCCAGTTCCAGGATCTTTCGTCTCTGTTCCGGAATCTTTTCCAGGGCATTGTATAGACATGCATACCGTTGCAGATCCTGTTCCGATTCAAAGTCGGGAAGATCTATCGATTGAATTTCATAAAAGGCAATGGGCTTTTTCTTCCTTTGCTGATCGATCAGATTGTTGCGGACCATCAGACAGAGGTATGATTTCAAAGATTTGGCGATGAAAAGCTCTTTCCGTTTGTTCCATAAGGTGATGAAACAGTCCGAAATGGCCTCTTCAATCTCCTCCTCGTGATGAAACATCTTTCGGGCATAGAGATGCAGCAGATAATAGTACCTGTCATGCAGTTCCTTCAAAGCAAAGGTGTCATCAGCCCTGATGCGTTCCCACAGTTTCAGATCATCCTCCTTTAACATGGACTAATTTAGCTATTTGTCTGGCAGTCAATGATGAAAAATAAATACATTCATCATAATACAGGCAAAGATAGCAATTTGAAACCGATTGCTTCCAAACATCCCACCCACAAACCTGCCATTGAACCGAGCGGCATTTCCCTCTTTTCCCCGCATTTCCTAGGTGGATAAGAGGGGAAGGTTCTCAAGGTGATCCATCGCCTCCTGGTTCCAAAATTCGTTTTGGAAAGTCTTCCGGCCTGGCATTCTCCTTTTATTCCGGGGATAGGGAAAGATGTTCCACAACATTTTTTTCATCAGAGGGAAAAGAGTTTGGCCACCGATTTGGCAAAACGGAATAGTTTCCTGATTTTTAAATGCCATTCCTTTGATCACGGCAAATCCTTTTTCTGACTGGGATTAAGCAGGCTGGAATCCATTCCCGGACCTGTTGTGAAATCGGGGTGGAAATTTGAATTTGCAGATAATCAATTACTAACTAAGCGCTGAATGAAAAGTAAAAAAATGGGCCTGTTTACCACGGAAGATGGTCGGAATCATACCGTGATCTTCTTTCTGGTTGCCTTGTTGTTCACACTTTGGGCCGTTGGGAACAGTCTGATCGATACGATGGACAAACATTTTCAGGATTACTATCACCTGACCAAGGCCGATTCGGCCAATGTTCAGTTTTCTCACTATCTCGGCTACTTTTTCATGGCTTTGCCTGCCGGCTGGTTTATCCATAAGTTGGGGTACAAATGGGGCATCATCCTTGGACTCAGTTTGGCTGCCTTGGGCTGTCTCTGGTT
Source organism: Marinilabiliales bacterium (assembly GCA_021286825.1). Classification (GTDB taxonomy): domain Bacteria; phylum Bacteroidota; class Bacteroidia; order Bacteroidales; family Prolixibacteraceae; genus CAINVV01. The sequence goes on from JAJTBP010000450.1 coordinate 1,283, forward strand.
CTATCCGGCCACCCGCATCGATGGTTTTTGGGCAGTTCTTTTGGGTGTCTGCCTTGTAGCCATGGGCTTCTCTTTTCTCGAAACTGTTGCAAATCCTTATACTACAGTCCTGGGGGATCCCAGACTAGCCGCTTCTCGAATCAACCTGGCTCAGTCGTTCAATGCCATTGGCTGGCCAATAGCCCCTTACATCGGCGGACTCTACTTCTACCACAGTGATGATACGCTCAACGCCCAACAAAATGCCGTCATTGCACACAAGACCATGTGGATACCCTACATCGCACTGGCGCTCATCATTTTGGTACTCATCGTTGCCTTCGTCAAAAGTAAGATGCCCGATGTGGTGGAAAAGAACCACAAACATCCGGATCATGAACAGGCTAGCATCGATGTATTTGGGAAACAAGAACGTTTGTCTACCCTGCTGCTTTATGTCTGCGCCATTCTTTTCAGCTTTGCCCTCGGTATGATCTTCCGCTTTTTTGTCCAGGTATTTTACATGGACCGTGAGACATTGGCCAATCCTGCAGCCATGACTGCCCTAAATCATACGTTGGCCTTGGTTTTCAACACGGTCACCGCTGTCTCGGTCATCGTCTCCCTTTTCTTCATT
>JAJTBP010000077.1 GCA_021286825.1 Marinilabiliales bacterium
AACGGCTGAAATCGGCCTTTCTTGCCAACATGAGTCATGAAATCCGGACCCCTATGAACGGCATTCTCGGTTTCGCCGGACTGCTGAAGGAGCCCAATCTGTCGGGTGAAGAACAACAAACCTACCTCAACCTGATCGAAAAAAGCGGCGAAAGGATGTTGAACATCATCAATGACCTGATCAACATCTCCAAGGTGGAGGCCGGACAAATGGAGGTTTATTACACGGAAACCAATCTGCACGAGCAATTTGAGTTTCTCTACAACTTCTTCCAGCCAGAGGCCAAGCGAAAAGGACTCAAACTGGTTCTCAGCAACCTGCTGACCAACAAGCAGGCTCTGGTCATTACGGACAAGGAGAAACTGTATGCCATCCTTACCAACCTGATCAAAAATGCTGTCAAATTTACCAAGGAGGGATACATCGAATTCGGATGCATTTACAAATCGGGATCCTATCGTTTTTTTGTCAAGGATACCGGGATTGGGATCGCTGCCGACAAACAGGCTGCCGTCTTCGAAAGGTTCTTCCAGGCCGATACGCACATGTCTCGCGGTTACGAAGGAGCAGGTCTTGGCCTGGCCATCTCCAAAGCCTATGTGGAGATGATGGGAGGCAAGATCTGGCTGGAATCGGCCACGGATGAAGGAACTTGTTTCTATTTTACCCTCCCTGACAAGAAAAATCTGTCTGAAACACAGGTCGCAACCCAGCCGCAACCCACCTCCCTGAATCCATCCAACTGTTCGGATTGTCACGTCCTGATTGTGGATGACGATGAGCCTTCGGTACTTTACCTGAAAGGGGTACTGAAGAACATGCCGGTAAAGATTATGGTAGCCGGTACTGGCGAAGAGGCCATTGAAATGGTTCGAAACCACCAGACCATTCAACTGGTGCTGATGGACATTCAGATGCCGGTCATGGATGGCTATCTGGCGGCCGACGAGATCAAAAAGATCAGGCCGGAATTGCCGGTGGTTGCCCAGACAGCCTATTCCATGGAGATCGATTCCAAACGTGGCAAGAACAATTTTGTGGCCTACATGACCAAACCCTTGCTTACGTCGGATCTGAAGAAGATCTTTGCAAAATACCTCAACAATTGATCCATGCCGGAAAACCGATCCGTCCCGACCCCATCGACGCACCCCCAGACTCAGGTCATTGCCCTTTTGCGGAGCATCAATGTCGGCGGTCGGAATCCGGTCAGGATGGAGGCTCTACGCGAAAGCTTTTCGGAACTGGGCTGCCGGAAGGTAACCAGTTACATTCAAAGTGGCAACATCCTCTTTCAAACCGATGGTTTTGATCGGATAGAATGGATGAATCGCATCGAGTCTGCACTTTTGCAACGGTTTGGATTTCCCATCCCTGTTGTCCTGCTGGATAAGAGTGAGCTAAAGGATCTGTTGGATCTTCCGCCCTCCTTTCAAAAAGCCGGGATGGATCCAAAGCATCTGTATGTGACCCTATTTTCAGAACCCGTTGCCACGAAGTTCCCGGTAGAGCAATTGACTGCAAAGAAAGAGCAGGAGGAGGTTTTTCAAACGGAACGGGCACTCTATCTTTACTGTCCGGATGGTTATGGAAAGACAAGGCTTACGAATGATTATCTTGAGAAGAAATTAAAGGTTCGGGCAACGACCCGGAACTGGAATACCCTCACCACTCTGGCCGAAATGGCAGACCAAATGACTGAATAGCAGATGCAGACAAATTTTCATGCCAACAATCAGGAGCTGGCACAACTGATTGAAACCTGGGTTCCCAAATTGCTGAAAATGGAGAGCGATCTTCTGACAGACCGAAGAAACGGACAAGACCGAAACATCCGGCAGATCGTCGGTCACATGGTCGATTCGGCCACCAACAACATCCATCGGCTGGTTCATTTCCAATATCAGCCCGATCCGATGGTTTTTCCGGATTATGCCAACCTGGGCAACAACGACAGATGGATAGCCATTCAACATTATGAAGAGGAAGACTGGCAAGATCTGGTCATGATGTGGAAATTTCTCAATCTCCATTTCATCCATGTGGTCCGGCACCTGAATCCCGAATGTCTCCATCATACCTGGTTCTCGGCGACCGGTGAACCGGTTGTCATGGAAGAAATGGTGGTGGATTATCTCCGCCATTTCAGACTGCATCTGGATGAAATTTCGGAACTGGCAGGGTAATCTGCCCAAAAGAAACTATCTTCGACCCTCTGCTCCCTCACAGCAGGCACGAACAAGGTTTAAAAGAATCCGACACCATGAAAAACAGAACGATCTATCTGACCCTTTTCCTTTTGATCATCGCCATCAGCAATTATCAATTCATCCGTAAAGAGGGCGAAAATGCCCGACTGGTCGAAAACCTGACCGTTTTTGCCATCGGGCTGCTGGTTGGAATCCTGATCCTGCAAATTGCCAGGATGATCCACGACTACAAAAAATTGAAAGGAAAATAAAACCCCGACTCAGTCTGATTCTTGTTTACCTTCCCCTCAATCCCTTCAATCCCTTCAATCCCTTCAATCCCTTCAATCCCTTCACTCCCTTCAATCCCCTCAATCCCTTCAATCCCTTCACTCCCCTCAATCCCCTACCTCCTCCTGATCCCCTTCTCTTCCAGAACAATCAGTTGCTGTTTGTAGAGGGATCCCACGGCTTTTTTGAAGACCTTTTTGCTCACGCCAAAGTGGTCGAACAGCAAGGCCGGATCGCTCCTATCGGTAAAAGGCAAGTAACCGCCAGCGCTCTCCAGGGCTGCAAGTAGTTGCGAGGAAAAGTCACCCACTTGTTCATAGCCGGGTCGGTAGAGGGAGAGGTCGATCTTGAAATCCTCCCTGATCTTTTTGATGAAGCCCTTCAGTTTTTGACCCACCTGAAGGGGACCGGGCAATTCGTCGTGATAAAGAATGCCACGGTGCAGATGGTTGATGATGGCATTGTATCCCAACAGGGAGTCGCTTTCCACGATTAGCGAAACGGCCTCCCCCACCTGATATTCGGGAACGACATTGTCCAGGAACTTTTCGATCCTGGCAGAAGCGACGATCCGGCCGGAATCGGGATCCAGGAAGAGATAGACGAGGTAGGAACGTCCGACAGACATGGTTCCTTTCTGTTCACGGTAGGGAACCATCAGGTCTTTCATCAGTCCCCAATCGAGGAAGACCCCCATCTTGTTGATGGCTTTGACCTGCAGCCAGGCAAATTCGCCCACCTGGGCCAGCGGCACCTCGGTGGTGGCAATGATCCGATCTTCCGAATCGAGGTAGATGAAGACCTCTATCTCCGATCCCGGCATGCAATTTTCGGGGACATATCGTTTGGGCAGGAGAATTTCGCCCTGCTCTCCCCCATCGAGGTACATCCCGAAGTCGACCTGTTTGATTACCTGCAGGTTGTTGAATCTTCCCAGTTGTAGCATATGGTTCGTATTAATCGTTCCGTTTTTGATTGGCAAAAGCCCTTCCGGCCCTGAAGGCTCGCAGGTTGAGGTTGACCACCTCTTCCCCTTTGCGGCCAAAAATCGCCCGGATACCCTCCTCCAGACTCTCTGCGCTCAGTTCGATAAAAGGAGAAGCGGCGCCCAGCATGACCATGTTGGAAGCCTTCACATTGCCAGCCTCCCTGGCTACCTCCTCCGCATCGATGGCTATGACACGGGGCAGTGCCCGGATCGCCTCCATCACCTTCTCCACATCCGGATAATCGGGGATGTTGACATAAGGGGTGGTGTTGGTAATCACATACCCTTCGTCGGAGAGAAAAGGCAGATACCGCAACGATTCCAGCGGTTCGACGGAGAGAATCAGCTGAGCCTCCCCAGCCGGGATGAGGTCGGAAAAGATCTCCTTGTCCGACAGTCTGAGATAGGATTGAACGGCTCCGCCACGCTGACTCATGCCGTGTGTCTCAGCCTGTTTCAGGTAGAGATGGTTGGTGACGGCAGCCTGTCCCAAAACCGTTGCAATGGAGAGAATTCCTTGTCCGCCAACACCCGAAAGAACAATATCACATTTCATCTTTTCTTTTTTTGGAAAATTAATCACCAGGCGATCCCGGTTTACCCTCTTTTTCTTCTGGCCATTTTCTGAATGCACTCCCTCCGGGGAATGATGACCGATACCCCATTCCATGCAATTTCCTGCCGGAGGAGTTGTACCATCTGTTCATGATTCTTGGGCAATGCCTCCAAAACATGGAGGTGTGCGGGATCTACGCCCACACCCAGGCAGATCGATTCGAGTCGGCCAAAGGCAGAAGAGTCCTGACCACCGGTCATGGAAATGGATTCATTGTCGACGATGATGAGGACCACGTTCGACTTTTCATTGACACAATCCAGTAACCCGGTAATGCCTGAATGGGTGAAGGTAGAATCGCCGATCACCGCGATGGATGGAAAGAGACCTGCATCTGCTGCCCCTTTGGCCATGGTGACCGAGGCACCCATGTCAACGCAGCTGTAGATGGAATTGTAAGGGGGCAGGGCTCCGAGTGTATAACAACCGATGTCGGAAAAGACCTTTCCCCTTCCATGTTCTTCCATCACCTCATTGAGTGCCTTGTAGGTATCGTGGTGGCCGCATCCCTTGCACAGAGCCGGAGGTCTGTTGGCCAGCCAGGAGGGGATCCCTGCTCTCTCGCTGCGCTCCAGTTTCAGGGCTGCCGCCACAAGATCCGGATTCAACTCACCTGCCCGTGGCAAGGTTCCATCCAAGCGGCCCAGTATCTTTCTTCCCCTGCCATAGAATCCGCGGAGCTGTTCCTCAACGATGGGATAACCCTCTTCCAGAACCAGTATCTCATCGACTTCTGCTTCCAAACGGATCAAAGCCTTCTCAGGCAAGGGGTATTGTCCGATCTTCACCACGGGATAGGGCGACCTGGCCGGAAAATTCTCCCGGTAATAGTTGTAGGCAATGCCACAACAGACAATGCCCAGGCTACGGTCATATCCCTCTTCGAACCGGTTGTAGGGTGAGTCGTCGGCCGCTTTCTGAAACAGGGTCTGGGAACTCAGCAAATGGTTGTATCGTTTGCGGGCGTTTCCCGGAAGCAGCACAAACTGCATGGTATCCTCCGGCATTCGTATTCCGTTTTCGGGTTGGGGTTGTGGAACCAGGTTCACGCCAGACCGCGAATGGGCCAGCCGGGTGGTGATGCGCAGGAGCACTGGAATGCCCCACTGTTCGGAGAGTTCCAGACCTGTCTGGGTCATGTCATAAGCCTCCTGTTGGTTCGCGGGTTCGAAAACGGGAACCATGGCAAATTTTCCATAGTACCGGGTATCCTGCTCATTCTGCGATGAGTGCATGGAGGGATCATCGGCAACGGTAATCACCATTCCCCCGTTGATTCCCGTCACTGCGATGTTCATAAACACATCGGCTGCCACATTCAACCCGACATGTTTCATGCACACCAAGGTGCGCTTGCCGGCATAGGACATACCCAGCGCAGCCTCCATGGCCGTCTTTTCATTGGCCGACCACTGACGGTGGATGTTCCGGTCGATGGCCGTCCGGTTTTCCTGAATGTATTCGGTAATTTCGGTGGAGGGTGTGCCGGGATAGGCATAGACACCGGAAATTCCTCCGTCTATGGCTCCCTGACCGATTGCTTCCACTCCGAGCAATAATTTCTTGGTTGTCATTTTCTGTAATATTTCGCTTTCACTTTTTTTGATCGTTTCCACCCACGGGATTCAGGACCATCCCATGCCCCTGAAAAGCATGGTAGACACCGCCCGTTTGTTCTCTTTCCTCCCAATCCGCCTGCTCAATCTTCCATCTTCTGGCCAACTCTTGCATGGCATCGTCGGCATGGAGGAAAAACTGCCGGTAAGCCTCACAAAATCTGGGTTGACGCAAATCCTGCGGATCCTTGATCCGGTCCTTGGTACACCCGCCAAAGCATTTGCCCAACCAGGGACAAAACCTGCATTTCCTGGGCAATATGGCCTTTGCCTTACCAAATTCATCCTGCTTCGGACTGTTGAGCATGTTGATGAGCTTATCGTGACGCAGATTGCCCAACCGGTGTTTCCCCTCTACGAAGAAATCGCAGGAGTAGACATTTCCGTTGTGTTCGATCACCAGATAAGATCCGCACTCCTTTTGCAAGGTGCATTCGGGGGGTTCCATCCCTACATAGGCATAGAAGAGTGACTCGAAATGACGGATGGAGGTGGTGGGTTTGCCATCGACGAAATCGGCCATCCAAAGATCAAAGAGCTTCACCAAAAAATCTCCGTACTGCCCGGCCGTCAAGGAAAATGGGGCTACCCTGGAAGCATCCTCCGGATCTCTTTCCACCACGGGAATGAATTGCATCCAGGTCAATCCCAATCCCTTGTAATAGTTGTATAGCACCTCCGGATATTTTGCAGAGTGGGCGGTGATGCAACACATGGCATTCACGGCAACCCCGGCATCGAGCAACATCCGGGCATTCTGTTCCACAATTTTCCACGTTTTGTGACCTCCTTTGTTCAACCGGTAGTGGTCGTGAATCTCCTCCGGACCATCCAACGATAGGCCGATCAACCAATCGTGCTGCTTGAAGAAGGCAGCCCATTCGGCATTCAAGAGGGTTCCATTGGTCTGAAAACCATTGCCGACTACCTTGCCATCACCATATTTCCTTTCCAATTCGATGGCTCGCTTGTAGAAATCTATTCCCATGAGCGCTGGCTCACCCCCTTGCCAGGAAAAGGAGACCTCCCTTCCACTTTGCTGCATCACCTGACGGATCAACTCCTCCTGCACCTGATCGCTCATCCGGTGAATATCCGATTCTGGAAACAACGAAGCTTTGTTCAGGTAAAAACAGTAGGTACAATCCAGATTGCAATCCGGTCCGGAAGGCTTTATCAGAACAGAGGTAAGGGGCCGAAACTTTTTCGCCATCGTGAGATTGATCAGATCACGAAAATAAGCAAATTAGCCGATACCGTTTCATGGCATTCGTCATGGTTCAACCACATCCCGAACCATCCGTAACCATCCATAACCGGCAGGAACCTGTTCACAGGAAGCAAAATGCCCAACACCTGCCGAAGGAAGATCCGGCATGGAAAGCATCGTCGCAATTGAATCCCGGACTCCCGAAAATATCGTTAGGCTAAAAACCAAACGGTTGTATTACTTTTAGGGAGAAAACCAAAGACCGGCAACCTGCTTTTCGCCTCCCTGCCTTTGTGGGACAGATCCATCCAAACCCGTCAAAAGGGCTTGAGCGGATGCAGCCAACGGACATTGGTTGATCAACAAGACCCCTATGGCCAAACCGAACTTTCTTCTGGGTTACTGCTTGCTGACTGCCATGCTGTGGATGACGGCCATATCCGCCACGGCCCTTGCCAAACCGACCATCCGCGGAAAGGTGGTTGCCCCTTCCGGTGAGCCGCTGGCAGGCGTCAACGTCAAACTAAAGGAGCAAGCGGTCGGGACATTTACCGACAGGAACGGCTTTTTTCAGCTGGAGGTACCGGATGGGACCCATGTAATCCTGCAGTTCTCTCGTGTTGGCTACAGACCGGAAGAGCGAAACATCCACTTACCCATGATTGGAGAACTGAGCCTCGTGCTTCGAGAGGCATCTGTCGACCTTCCCGAGGTGCAGGTGCAGGAACAGCGACGGGGGCAACTCGGTTCCACACCCCTCGATCCCAACCTCTCCCGACAACTACCCGACAACAATGGGGCGGTGGAACACCTGATCAAAACCCTTCCCGGAGTCAGCAGCCACAGCGAATTGTCGCCCCAGTATACCGTCAGGGGAGGCAACTATGACGAAAACCTGCTCTATGTCAACGGTGTAGAGATCTTCCGACCCCTGTCGGTCAAGCGCGGAGAGCAGGAGGGACTGAGTTTCCTCAACCCCGACCTCGTCTCTTCCATCCAGTTCTCCCCCGGGGGGTTCGAGAGTCGCTTCGGAGACAAGATGTCGTCGGTCCTGGAGGTCGGATACCGTTCCCCTGACACCTGCAAAGGGGGAGCCGAATTGGGCACCATGGCTGCCACTTTTCATCTCGAAGGGCGATCCCCTGACAAACGGCTCAGCTTCCTGACGGGGATTCGCTACCGCGACAACCGCTATCTCCTGGGAACACTGGACCAGAAAGGACATTATGCTCCCGCCTTCACCGACCTTCAGGCGGTCGTGGATTACCGGTTCAGCGATCGGCTGTCGCTAAACCTGATGACGAACCTCTCCTCCAACAGTTACACCTTTCTGCCTGAAACGAGAGAGACCAGCTATGGCACGATGATCCATCCTTACCGGCTGACGGTCTATTATGATGGAAAGGAAAAAGACAAATACAACAATCACTTCGGGACCATGACCCTGCGCTTCACGCCCAAGCCGACGGTGCAGCTTCGCCTGACGGCCAGCGCATTCTATTCCGATGAACAGGAGAGATACGACATTCTCGGAGAATACTATCTCAATGAGGTTTTTCAGGGTACCAGCAGCACCACCCATCCCGACAGCACCCAGTTGCTGGGGGTAGGCTCCTCTCTCAGACACGCCGCCAACCTCCTGAAAGCATCTGTACTCCATCTGGAACACGATGGACGGATCCTTTGGAAGGGACAGACACTGGAATGGGGACTTGGCATCCAACAGGAAAAGATCACCGACCATGTCAACGAATGGGAAATGAGGGATTCTGCCGGCTATTCCCTGCCTCGGAAGGCCGACCAACTGGATCTTTACCGATCCGTCCGGGCCAACAACCAGCTGACCAGCACCAGGGCCTTGGCCTATCTGCAGGATCGCTTCCACTTCCAGACAGGCACTTCCCGCATTACAGTCAACGGAGGCATCCGGGCCCAATATTGGGATTGGAATCGACAGTTGCTTGTCAGTCCGCGCATTTCGGCTCTCCTGGATCCTGCCTGGCAAAACCCCTGGCTCTTTCGGGCGGCCTGGGGAATCTACAGTCAGATGCCCTTCTACAAAGAGCTAAAAACCAGCGAGGGTTCCCTCATCCCCGACGTGAGGGCACAGCAATCCATCCATTACACCCTCGGAACCGATCACCCCTTTCATTGGGACAAACGGCCCTTTAACATATCGTTCGATCTCTGGTACAAGCAATTGACTCATCTGATCCCCTATCAGTTAACCAACCTGAACCTGCAGTATTACCCGGAGCTGCACTCCAGCGGTTATGCCAGGGGGATCGGAATGATGCTGACAGGCGAACTGATGCCGGGGGCTACCTCCTGGGCCTCGTTAACCTGGATGAAGACGGAAGAACGGATCGAACCACCTGCGGGAGAGGTATCCATGGAGGTTCCGGCCGGCTACCTGCCCCGACCTTCAGACCAACGCATCAATTTCTCCTTCTTTTTCCAGGACTACCTGCCGGGAAACCCCAACTTCCGGTTGAACCTTACCTTGTTGTTTGGAAGTGGCGTACCCTTTGGACCTCCGGGCAAAAACGGCTGGATGGAGAGCTTTCGGATGCCTGCCTACAAAAGGGTCGATGCCGGATTGTCTGCCAAAGTTACCTCCGGGCAGAACAAGGGATCCACGCTCGCAGGTCGCATCCGCAGCCACGACAGCTGGATTACCCTCGAGATCTTCAACCTGTTCGACCTGAACAATACCATCTCTTACGATTGGGTCTCCGACTTCGAAAACAGGAGCCATGCCATCCCCAATTACCTGACCGGCAGAAGGCTCAACGTGCGCTTCTCCGTCAGTTTTTGAAGGCTCACTATTTTTTTATCGGGGGATCGCTGGGCCTATTTGGCTCTCTTTTCATCTTTTGCCCAAGTCTCGAATAACCGGTACAACTGCTGGACCAAAATGGGAACCCCCGGAACCTATCCTTCTCCCATATTAGCCAAATATCTGGACGACAATTAATTATAAAACATTGTGATTCAAATAAATAGATCCAGTCAAAAATCCCTTGAGGGGATGCAAAACATCCTTGCTTGTTCTGTTAAATTATCCTAGCTTAGTTCAGATTTTATTAACCTCAACGAACGAAAAAATGAAGACACAGGAGTACATTGACAGGGAGGATCTTTACGGAGCGCACAACTATCATCCGCTTCCAGTGGTGCTGGAGCGAGGTGAAGGTGTTTACGTCTGGGATGTGGAAGGCAAAAGGTATTTTGACTTTCTCGCCTCCTATTCAGCCGTCAACCAGGGGCATTGTCATCCCAAAATCGTGGAGGCACTCGTCCTGCAAGCCGGTAAGCTGGCCTTGACATCCAGGGCTTTCTACAACAATGTGCTGGGAGAATGGGAAGAATACATGACCAAACTGTTTGGTTATGACAAGATATTGCCGATGAACTCGGGAGCAGAAGGTGACGAAACGGCACTCAAGCTGATCCGCAAATGGGCCTACAAGGTGAAAGGCATCCCAGAGAATCAGGCACGAATCGTGGTTTGTGACGGCAATTTCCATGGACGGACCATCACCATCATATCGATGTCTTCCGACCCGGATTCCTATGGAGACTACGGTCCCTTTACGCCCGGGTTTGTCAAAATACCCTACAATGACCTGGAAGCGCTGGAAAAGGAGCTTAGTCACCCCCATACCGCCGGATTCCTGGTGGAACCCATCCAGGCCGAGGCAGGTGTTTATGTTCCTGAAGACAACTACCTGAAAAAGGCCGCCGAACTGTGCAAAAAATACCATGTCCTTCTGGCCGCCGATGAGGTGCAGACCGGATTGTGCCGTACCGGCAAGCTTTTGGCCTGCGACCACGAGGGAGTTCGGCCGGACCTGCTGGTTTTGGGCAAGGCCGCTTCGGGTGGTATGTACCCTGTCTCCTGTGTTTTGGCCGATGATGAGGTGATGCTCACCATCAAACCGGGTGAACATGGATCTACCTATGGAGGCAATCCTTTGGCTGCCAAGGTATCGCTTGCCGCCATGAATGTCCTTTTTGAAGAGAAACTAGCCGAAAATGCAGAGCGGATCGGTACCATTTTCCGTGAAAAGATGCGTGCCTTTTCCTCTCCGTTGATTCATGAAGTCAGGGGCAAAGGGTTGCTCAACGCCATCCAGATCAACCCGGTTGCCGGGAAACAGGCATGGGATCTCTGTCTGGTGATGAAAGAAAATGGCATTCTTGCCAAACCCACCCACGAACACACCATTCGCTTCACCCCGCCGCTCGTGATTACCGAAGCGCAGATGGACGAAGCGATCGGGCTCATCCAGAAGTCGATGAGGGAATTTATCTAAGGATTCCTACTCCCGGCATTTCCGGGGAAGGGCTTGTCACAGCAGGATGCTGGACAGGCCCTTCTTCTTTTCTCCCTGAGCCGGTTTGCCTGTAAACCGATGGAACAGCAACGCAAAGGAGTACCATAAAAAAAACAGGCAAAGGATGCCAAAATGGTTCCTTTGCCTGTTCCTGCCCGAAAAGGTCCCCGCTATTTTTTGCCTTCTGCCATGAACACAGCCAAAGGAGCCATTCGTCCCTGATTGAGTGTCAGTTTGTTTCCTTTGAGTGAAAAATTGTCGGTCATGCGCAGGACCATCACCACCACCTGCTCGGTTTGCATGTCCGGACAAGACATCATGGTGGAAGCGGTGCGACGGAAGCGGATCGGCCCCATCTCTTTCAGATCCACCAGTCCGGTAAAGCGGTTGCAGCCCGCATATCCACTGAATTTGCCATCCTCGGCAATCTGTAGGAAAGGCAATTCTTTCCAGGCGGATGTCTTAACGATCGACTTGCCCCTCAACTCCACCATGATCCATTTGGTGCCGATCAGCGGTGTTCCATTGTCACTCAAGACCTTTGGAAGCACAATTTTCTCTTCAACCTCCTTCCTCAGAATGTAATTGGAAGCAAGCTTGCCCCCGATCATCTTACCGGAACGGTCCAATTGCCAGAGCATGTTCTCACCCACCTTGAACTTGGCAAAAAATTCCATGGGTTTGGCTCCTTTCAGTTCAATGACGCCACCGGCATCATCCCATACGAAATTTCCCTTGTAGACAATGGGTTTGTCTGTTTTTCCCTTGTAGACAATCTGCAGGTAATAGGAAAGGTCTTTTTTGATGGTCAGGGCTATCTCCATCCCCTGGCAATCGGCACAAGGCAGCATTCCTTTGTATCGGCCGGGCCAATCCACGGAGGTACGGCTATTGTCCCCCTTGGGATGCGGATTGGTTTGGGGATTCAGCGTGCTTCCCTGCGTGAGAAGAGCGGCAAAACAAATCAATCCCGTTAAGACACCAATCCTTATCCCGTTGAAGTTTTTCATGATATAATTGTTAGTACATTATTTTTTAGTCTCATCGGGTGTTCGTTTGCCTTTGGCTGCATCGATCACCTCCTCTACATCACCGGCAATCAAGGAGCCGTATGCCTTGGCATGATCGATGATCTCCTCAGCTTTGGCTTCAACCTTGTTGCGCAAGGCCTCGATCTTGTCGGGGTATTCCCCCTCTTTCCATTCATCCACCTTTTTCTCCACATACTCGCCTACCTCTTCAACGGCTTCCGAAAACCGGGCATAGGTCTCACTGTTTTTAACCTTTTCTGCCTTTTCATTCAGAAGGGCTTCGGCCTTCTCGGCCATCTCCTTTGTCTTGTCCAAAAAATCCTCAAGGTTTTTCATGGTGTAAATCTGTTGAAGTTATCCATGTTCACAGTACATTCACGACATCCCGGTGATCCTCAGCGATACCCGCGAACCAAAAGCAGCATGTATATTGACGATTGAACCACACCGGCCGGTGAAGTGAAAAGTCAAATTTAACTAAATATTCGCAATCTGCCATCTCTTTCGCAAGTTACCGAGGCAAAAAAAAACGCCCTGCAACTTTTCACTGCAGGGCGCTCTCTGGAAAAAGCAGACCATTCAAAGACTATCGCCAAAGTCTTGTCTAAATTTGGCCACCAGCTTTTCTACCCAGTCTCCGATCGGTTGAAGTTTCCCTACGAAGAATCTGAGTACCGGA
>JAJTBP010000078.1 GCA_021286825.1 Marinilabiliales bacterium
AGTTCCAATATGAGCACGGACAGAGCCGTATTGGCGGAACCCTTTGGGACAAACGTGATCTGTACATCGAGAACTCGCCGCTCTTCTTTGCCGACAGGATCACCACTCCGCTCCTGATCATGTCGAACGACACCGACGGAGCCGTACCGTGGTATCAGGGGATCGAACTCTTCACAGCCTTGCGCAGGATGGAAAAACCGGTCTGGCTGCTCAGTTACAACGGAGAAGAACACAACCTCACCAAACGGCCGAACCGAAAGGATTTGTCGATTCGTATGAGCCAGTTCTTCGACCACTTTCTCAAGGGCGCTCCCGAGCCACTCTGGATGAAAGAGGGCATTCCGGCCGTCAGGAAAGGAAAAATCACCGGATACTGATGGAGCCCAAGGCGATGGAAATAACATTTCAGCCCCTGAAGGTAGGGGATCTTCCGGTTGTGAAGGAGATTTACGACTGGTACATCCTCCATTCGACGGCCACATTCCACACTGAACCGATTCTACCCGAGCAGTTGCTCGAGTTCATTCACCTGGATCATCCCCGCTATGGATCGTTTTTGATCCTTGCGGAGGACCGTCCCGTGGGCTATTGCTATCTCACCTTCTACAAAAAACGTCAGGCCTATGACCGAACGGCTGAGTTGACCCTCTACTTAAAACAGGAAGTACAAGGTCGGGGGATCGGTAGGGCCACCCTTGCCTTTCTGGAAGATTTTGGGCGGAAGGCCGGGTTAAAAAACCTACTTGGCGTGATTACCGGCGAAAACCTGGCCAGCATTGCCCTTTTCGAGAAGTGCGGATACACCCAATGCGCCCGCTTCCGGAATGTGGGAGAGAAGTTTGACAGGATACTGGATGTGGTGGTCTATCAAAAAGAGATCTGACCACTTTATTGCCACTAAAAAGAGAGAGAGGGAACCGATGACGATTCCCTCTCTCTTTTGCATGAGAAAGCCTACTTCTCGAAGAGGTAGACCTCCTTGCCGTCACCAAAAGAGGAGGAGCCGGCAGATTCAACCTTGAGTTTGCCACCATCCATCTGATAGGTCTCCGTGATGGTCATCTCCTGATCCTGAATGGAGAATTTGGTTACCACTTTCAATACGTTTTTGTCGGCCGACCAGGTGGCCACCGATTTCTTTTCCGAATTCATGAAGCCTTTGTTGATGCACTCCTTCCCATCCAGGGTAAAGGTATCCTTGATGGTGATCTGGCGATCCTGGAAAGAAGAATGGCGCTCAATCACAAATTCATTCTCCTTTTGGGAGATGATTACTTCATTGGGAGCCATGGTGAATTGGGCATTCAGCTGACTGGCGGATCGGTTGAGTTTCCAGGTGCCGGAGAAATCGACGGCAAGCAATTGCAGGGAGCATGCTACAAAAAGCAGCATAAGGGGAAATTTTTTCATAAGGTATGTTTTGTAATGAAGTGTTGAAGATCGTTATTATTAGCCAAATAGCAAAAAGATCTTAGCATAATTATTCGAAAAAAGGGGAATGTCTGGATCCTCTTCAGGCATCCGAAAAACGGGCACTATGCCTTGTGCGCCACTACCTGACTCAATCCCGATTCGAATTCTTTTCGGGAGATTTCGGAGAATCCGGCATCTGTCAACAGGGTGGCTACCTCCTGTTCCGTAAAGCAATCGCCTGCTTCCGTGCCGACCAGCATGTTGATGGCAAAGACGGCTCCGGCTAGCGGAAGCGTCCGGTCGGCATTCATGACCCAGTCCTGGATCACGATCCGGCCACCCGGATTCAATGCCTTGAAACACTTGTGAATCAATCCGGCGTTGACTTCCAGGGAGTTGCTGTGGATGATGGCCGAAAGGAAGATCAGGTCATGGCCTCCAGGTAGCTCATCAACGGTATAATCGCCGGTATGGGTGGTGACCCTGTCGGCAAATCCCTCCCTTTTCAGAAACATACCGGTGATGGGCACCACATTGGGAAGATCGAATACCATCGCACGTACGGTAGGGTGTTGCCGGATGAATTCCATGGAAAAGGCTCCGGAACCGCCTCCCACATCCAGTAGGGTCCTGACACCGGTCATGTCGATGGCCGCAACCTGCGGTGGTGCCTGTTTGACAGCCCGATCATGCATGGCGGTAATGAACGACAGCAACCACTGCTCACCCCGGTCGTTGATCTCAGTCGGATGGGCCGATTTGCCCGTCCTGACCACCTGTGTCAACTGGCTCCAACTGGTCCACAAATGGTTGGTGTGCATCAGTCCGCCCATATAATCCGGACTTTCCCTGCAGAGGTATTGCAGTCCTGCCTCCTGATTTTCGTAGAGGCCCTCCTGAATCGTTAAAAACCCCAGGGATACCAAGGCATTGAGCAACCGTTCGCAGCCATGCGGATCGAGTTGCAGCTGCTGCGCAAGGAAGGAGGCGGATTTTCCCTCTCTCCCGATGGTAGAGAAGAGGTCCAGTTCGAATGCGGAAAGCAAGATTCTGCTTTTCTGAAAAGCAGCGGCCAATTCACGGATCTGGTTTGGATTCATGGCAAGATTGGATGGATGATTCCACCAAAGATGGGTAAAATTCCGGAAGAAAAGAATGACCAGAATGGGTCAAAGCCATCACATCCCGGCAAGCAACATGCTGATGAAATTGAACGAGGTCATCTGCAAGCCTACCCAACGCATGGCTGCCGTTTCCGTAGAAAACACCTCCATCAGGATGGGCATGTCATGGGCCCTGTTGACCAGCAGCGAGGTCGCCGCCGTCTGTTCTGGCGTCTCGGCCAATAGGGCGGTTCGACGTTGAAAGCGCATTTTTGCTTCAGATCGTCCATATTCCAAAAATCGCTGAAGATCCAACTTGTCCATGTTGAAACTACAACCTCTCACATCGATCAGAATGTTGAAGTTGGGATCGAAAGAGGGATCACTCATCATCATTTGCTTGTGGGATACCAAAGCGTTGAGCGTAACATCTCCCTGATAGGATTCGAGCACAAGGCGGAGATCGGAAAGGATCAAATATTTGGCAGAAAACTCCATTCCCCGAAAATTATTAGATTAGGTGATTATGTAAAGTTAATCAAATTATCCACCTACACAACTGATCACCCAATAATTTATATTCCTGTTAGTTAATTGTTTGGCGAAAATTGATACCCATTGAGGCACGTTACTTCTTTCCCTTCAGGTATTTTTCGAAAAGCTGGTCCTGCTCCCACAGGAGATGCAATATGTTCTCCCTCGCCACATAACTGTGGGCCTCTTTGGGTAGCAACACCATCCGGACCGGAGCTCCCAGACCCTTCAGGGCCTGAAAATATCTTTCGGTCTGCAGGGTAAAGGTTCCCGGATTGTTGTCGGCCTCACCGTGAACCAGCAGCAAGGGGGCCTTCATCTTTTCGGCATTCATGAAGGGCGACATGGCGTTGTATACCTCCGGCGCCTCCCAATAGTTGCGCTGTTCGTTCTGGAATCCGAAAGGTGTCAACGTCCTGTTATAGGCTCCGCTTCTGGCCACACCACAGGCAAACAGCTTGGAATGGGTCAGCAGGTTGGCCGTCATAAAGGCGCCATAGGAGTGACCACCCACGGCAACCCTTTTCGGGTCGATGTATCCCAGCGAGTCCACCGCATGGATGGCAGCCTCTGCATTGGCCACGAGTTGACTGACGAACGTATCATTGGGCTCCGTTTTCCCCTCTCCGATGATGGGGAAGGCCGCATCGTCCAAAACGGCATATCCCTTGGTCACCCAATAGACAAAGGAGCCGTAATAGGGGAAGGTGAATTCGTTCGGATTGAGGGCTGTCTGACCGGCACTGTTTTTGTCCTTGTATTCCGCCGGGTAAGCCCAGATCAGCAACGGCAGTTTCTCTTTTTTGGTCTTGTCGTATCCCGCAGGCAGATAGAGTGTTCCGGCCAGGTCGACCCCATCCTTGCGTTTGTAATGGATCAGGCTCTTTTCCACATTCCGAAGGCTTTCAAACGGATTGGGAAAAGCCGTGAGTGCCGTCAGTTGATCCTTTTTGCCCACCTTTAAAAGAAAATAGTTGGGATAGTCGGTTTTCGATTGCAAATGGACCAGCAACTCCTTCTTGTTCCAATCCTTTACGGCCAGGATCCTTAACATCTTGTCGGTATAGGTCGATTGCCATATCCGCTTCTTTGCCAGGGTATTGACGGAAAGTTGATCCACAAACGGGAACTGTCCACTCTTGGTAAACCCACTGCCAATGAGAAACAGTTGATCTTTTTCGATGGTGAGCACCTCCCTGCCAAAACTGTTCTTACCGGTTTCAAAATTACCGGGATCGGAATAGATGTCCTGCGAATTTCTGCTGCAGATCACCCTGGGAGCCTGGGTAGGATCGGAAGGATTGATCATCAGGGTTCGTTCGTTGCGGGTATCATACCAGGAATCGGAGAGAATGGCCACCTTCTCATTTCCCCAAAGGATGTTGTCGAACCGGTCTTTGGTCTTGACCAGCAGCGTTGGATCCGATTGGAAGGGGGCCTCCCAGAGATAAACGGCATCGCGGAACTCGGCAGGTTTGGCGGGATTGCCTTCATCGAGGGCCTCCACGAAACAGAGTGTCGCCGGCTTGTCGCTTCTCCAGGAAAGGTTTCGCTTACCCTTTCTTACCGCCATAAATCCTTTGGCCATCACCTCCGTCAGGGGAACTTCGTTGACCACCTTTACGGCTTTGCCACGCTCATCATACACTACATTCTTGGAAGGGAAACGACTGAGTGGAACAATGTAGGAGAAGGGTTTGTGAAGGGTTTGAACCATCAGATATTTGCCATCCGGAGAAAAACTCTCTCCGGTATACAGATCTTTGTCACAGAGCTTGTCCATCGATCCCTCGAGCGAGACCTTGAACAACTCCGAGGTCACCAAGGTTTCAAAATTGGCCTCATCCACCTTGTTTTTGAGCATGTCCGGATAGGTACGGTTCTGAGATGCCGATCCGTCACTCACGGAGACGATGGGACCCGCAGGCACTCCTTTTTTCACGTCGAGCAGGGCCGGTCGTTGTTCCGGAATGAGGCGCACAAGCAAGTTCCGGCTATCGGCGTACCAAGTGAATGGCCGACCAAGATTGGCATTGAGTGGTCGGGAACAGAGACGCGTGGCGGTAGCCGTCGCTACATCCAACACCCAAAGCTCGGTCCCGTTTTCCTTGACCTGCACAAAGGCCACCTTCTTGTCATCCGGAGACCAGGAGAGGAAGGCAATTTTGGGATTCTCGGGCAATCCCTGAACCTGGATGGGTTCCTTGTCTGCCAACTTCCTTACTTTCAAATTGATAACATAGGTCATGGCTGAAACCACGTTGCAGACGGGATTCACCCTCAGTCCGGCCAGTTGCATTTCCGGTTGTGACAAGTCTTCCAGTGTCTTGTAGGTACGGGTATAGGTAAACAACATGAACTCCTTTTTGTCGTCCAACAGGACACCCGGAGCCCGCTGATAATCCACGAGCTTCATGATCTCTTCAGAAGGTTTCTGATAGGTGATGTTTTCCTGAGCCCCCAATCGGAGCGCTGCCCAAAGAGGCAAAATCAACAAAAGGACGAGTCGTTTCATGTGTTTTGAAATTTGGAAGGCTGAATATAAAAAAAAGAATGGATCAAAATTCGCCTCAACGTCCGAAAGCCACGAAATTGCTATGTTTTCAGTTGGAAGTGACGCAATTTTGGTTGTATCTTGTTAGACAATCCACTGCTTGACACAACGCAGGAATCACCGCTTCATCTACTTACACAACAACTACTTACCATGAGATCAAACGAATCCTCTCCTTGTAACCACCTGATCAAAGGGATCGGTTTCCCTCCACGAAAGGGCTGGTTCTTGTGGCTGATATTTTTTTTGTACACCCTCACTCTTTCGGCCGAAAGTTATCAGGAAGTGATCATCCATGGCTCCGGACGAGAAAATGCAGTGCAACAAAACATCGCCGTTTTGCTCGCGGACAGGCTGAAAGAGGCGGGACTGCCGCTGGCGGCGATCCCCGGGAACCGGTATACTCCCGACACAAAACATCGGGAGAGGTTGCACATCCTCCTCTGTTTGCAGGGTACCCAACGGGAGGCCGATTCACTGATGCAAGAGCATCGGATCGCCCCCTTGACCCAACTGGACCCAGGTCCGGAAGGGTTTCTGCTCTTCAAGGTGCCGGGAGAGGCGATTCTGCTGGCGGTCGGGACCGATGAAAGGGGGACCCTCTATGCCGTGGGTGAATTTTTGAGGGAGACCCGCGTGAAGGACCATGTGCTTCAACTGCCGGATGACCTGAACATCCGCACCGCTCCTGCTTTTGAAGTGCGGGGAACGCAGGTTCAACAGAGCGATGTGGCACGCAAAATGGGCAAGGCAAGACCCTGGACTGTGAAGGAGACGCAACGGGTGATCCTCGATTATGCCCTGGCAGGAGCCAACGTATTTTCGACCGACGAGGGTTGGATGTACGATTTCCTGAAATCGTTCGGACTGATGACCCAAGGCGATTTCGGCGCCAATGCCGCCGCAGGACCAGTACCTGCCGCCTGGAATGCCAGTGAGTCGATTGGCCGGAGTGGTTATGTCTGCCTCTCAGTACCGGATGCCCGGAAATACATGCTGGAGCAGTGTGAGAAGAAATTCAGTGGCAACAGGGATTACGATTTTGTCAAATTCTATGGCGGTGATGGCGGTGGCTGCGAATGCGACAAATGCAAACCCTATGGCCTCACCTTCATCAAAACCGTTGCAGAGATGGCCGACATCATCCACAAATACCATCCTGCAACCAAAATCTATTTTACCAACCAAAAATTTGACAACAACGACGATCAGGCCATCTTCGCCTACCTGCAGGAAAAACCACGCGAATGGCTCTGGGCCTGGGGGTACGGACCGGGATCTGACGCCACCACCTGGCAACCCGGGCACCGGCAAACCCACCGGATGGACCTGTTTCGCTATCCAGGATACGGGCCTTATGGCCTCTATCCCAAAGAGATCATCCGACAGATGCCTCCTCGACACAAATTATTGTATTACAACGAGATAACCCATTGGAAATATGCGCAGCACGCCTTCGTGCAGATGTATCCAAGGGCCGACAAGAACGGAGATCTCCCCCCGCACTGGAGCCACGACATCTACGAAAGGAGGCCGGATCAGTTCCTCACAATGGTTTACAACCGGCTCTCCTTCTATGCCTGTCCACGCAACTACTACCGTGTTTTCCAGGATCTGATGCCCTATGGTTCGGGCGACATTACCCACTCCAGCGGTCACCATGACCATTTCAACCAGTGGATGTGGCAACGACTGCTCTGGAACCCCAGGACTACGCTGGAGGAGGTGGTGGAATCCTACTGTCGTACCTGGTTCGGACCGGAGGCGGCACCCTCCATGGCCAAAGCCTTGCTGTTGCTGGAGCAAAACATCGGGGAACAACCCGGTTGTCCGCTGGACAAAAAGGAGTCGGTGCAGGCCTACTGTGACCTCGTGGCCGAAGCCGGCAGGAAAATGGATCCGCAGACCCTGGCTACCGACTGGTGCTGGCGGATGTATAGGCAAAAAGGATGGCTCGACCGTTACACCCAGCTAAAAGTTCGGCAGCAAAAGGCGTTGCAGGCGAGGATTGAACAGTCGGTCGCCGCAGCCCTTCAGAGCGCAGATCCGGATCCGGCGATACGTGGGTGCCTGGGTTGGTTCGACCTGAAAGAGAGCGAGGAGATGAAAAACATTCGCCTTTCGGCGGATCGCCTCGGGGAAGAGAGCAACCGCATCTTCGGTGAACGCAACGACGGATTGTACAACCTCGAACATGACTTCATCGGACTGGGCTGGCTGAAGCGGCAGCTCGAAAGGGCCCTGGTGGCGAAGGGAAAAGCAAAGACCGAACTGTTGCAAAGGATTACCGATTACGAAAATCCGGGCGAGGGAGGCTTCTATGACAACCTGGGAACGGGCAACAAGGCGCCCCATGTGGTGGCCGGATATCCCTACGATCACGGGCAACCCTACGTTGCCGGGATGCTTTCGGAAGGCAACCGTCCATCCCAACGATCGTTGCATTTCACCCAGGATGAGAAGCAAGGGGTGACCCTGCACTACAGCCATCTCGATCCGAAAGCCCGGTACAAGATCCGGGTGACGCTGGTCAGACCCTGGTATCAGGATCGGTATGCCGAGCGGATGGTCCAGAAGAGTGAAAGCATCTACGCCAATGACCTGTTGGTCGCCAAGGATGTCGAATTGCCCCTGCAGATGAGTGATTTCTTCACTTTTGACCTACCTGCCAAAGCCACGGAGAGCGGGGAGATGACCCTTCGCTTCGAGAAATCGGCCAACGTAGCAACGGGCGACAGGGTCGCCGTCGAGCAATGGCGCAATTCGGGTGGCTGGGGAACACTGGTGGCTGAGGTCTGGCTGATGAAAAGATAAAATCGCTTTCTCCCTTGGCCATTCACTTTCGACTGAGCAAGCACCGTCGTTCATTGAAATTGCTTGGCCAACTGACATTTTATAGTCTATTTTGGGGCATTGGGATACTGAAATTCAATGCAAGGAATCTATCGGTTTTCAATTCCTCAACCATTAATGTCATGAAAAAAAGGGTCGGCCATCTGCCCATTTCGGGAGGGTTCATCGCCTTTTTGATGATCCTACAGTTTTTGGCCTGCAGAGGTCTGGACGAAGCAACAGATTTCTCCGATAGTCTGGAAAACAATGGAGCGGCAGCAGTCAATCATCTGGGATTCAGCCACAGCACCGGCAAAAACTGCATGAATTGCCACAAATTCAAGGTCGCTGGATCCCTGTACAAACGAGATCTTTTGACCGTCTATCCCGGAGCAGTGGTCCGGCTGACCACCCAATCCGGCGGTCAAGGCACAGAAATGGGCAGCTTTACGGTGGACAACAGCGGCAACATTCATTCAGACAAAAACATCGCTTTCGGCAGCGGACTCTATGTTTCGGTAACCGGCACCTCAGGGATGACAGACTACATGACAACTCCCATCGTCACCGGGGCCTGCAACAGTTGTCATGGCACGTCGGTGGCAAGAGCCTGGGCCGAATAGATCCTCCTGCGAAGAAAAGGGTCGACAAAAGACAACACCGTCGCCCTGCGATCCCCCGATATTCACACTTGACACGACTTGCGCAGATGATTTTCTCTGGAGAAAAATTGTATTAACTTTGCGGCCCATAACCCGAGTGAACAACTCCGTGTGCTTGAACACCACGTAAAAAACAAGTGATCATGAAAAAAAACGTCTCCGTCCTGTTCATGTTGGCAGGCATTCTCTTTGCAGTAAACCTTTTGATAGCCAACATTCTGGCCGTAAAAATCATTTCAGTAGGCACCTGGGCAGCCCCGGCCGGCATCCTGATCTTTCCGATTGCCTACATCCTGAACGACATCATCGTGGAAGTATGGGGCTACCAAAAAGCCCGGCTCATCATCTGGACCGGCTTCGCAGCCAATCTGCTGGCAGCCCTCTTCTTTTCCCTGGCGGTCGTTTGGCCGGCAGCCTCTTTTTGGCAGAATCAGTCGGCCTTTGCCACCATTATCGGCAATACCCCCCGTATCGTGGTAGCCAGTCTGCTGGCCTATCTGGTGGGCTCTTTCCTCAACGCCATCGTGATGAGCCGCATCAAGGTGATGATGAAGGGAAAAGAGTTCTCGGTAAGGGCCATCCTCTCCACGCTGGTGGGTGAGAGTGCCGACTCGCTGGTATTCATTACGATTGCTTTCGCAGGATCGGTTCCATGGAAGATTCTGGCTGGAATGGTGCTTACACAGGCCATCCTGAAGACCCTCTATGAAATCGTGATCCTTCCGCTGACCATCATCGTGGTCAAGTGGGTCAAACGAGTCGAAGGGGTCGATGTCATCGACCACAACATTTCCTACAACCCATTTTTGTTACATAAAATCTGAGTACATGTCCAAAGCGCTTGTCGTCTTTTCCGGTGGACAAGATTCTACCACCTGCCTTTTCTGGGCCAGAAAAAATTTTGATCAGGTCACTGCACTGGCTTTCCAATACGGACAGCGCCACTACAATGAACTCAACGCGGCAAGGGAGATCGCCGCTGAGGCCAAAGTGCCGTTTCATACCGCCGAGATCAATCTCTTCAGCCGGATAAGTCCGAATGCCTTGACAGACCATTCCATGGAGGTTGACCGCATGGCCACGGAAAACCGGCCACCCAACACACTGGTGGAAGGGCGCAACATGCTGTTTCTCACCTATGCGGCCATTTTCGCCAAGGCGCATGGCATTGATCAGATCGTTACCGGGGTGAGCCAGGCCGATTACAGCGGTTATCCCGATTGCAGGAATGACTTTATCCGTTCCCTGAACCAGACCCTCAACCTCTCGATGGAAGTGGAGTTTACCATTCATACGCCCTTGATGTGGCTGGACAAGTCGGAAGTCTGGAAGATGGCTGACGACCTCGGTGTCTTCGAGATCGTGCGCGACCAGACGGTTACCTGCTACCACGGAATCACCGGATCGGGTTGTGGCAGTTGCCCCTCCTGTTTGCTGCGCCAGCGTGGACTCGAAAAATTTCTCTCCGGGAAAAAAGCGGTTGCCACACCATAAGTCAAGACTCCTCGCATTTCCTATGTTCGTGTGCTGTGCAGACTCGGGTAGGCCGGTTTGGTGAAAACATGCGGATTGACCCATGAGGGTAACTCTTCAGGCGGATCGTTGGGGTAATCGCGTTTGCCTGAAAAAGGGGAAGAAAAGCCGTCGGCGGATCGCTGGGCGATGACTACCTCTTGATCCACCACACGACAACAACCACCAGGATGGCCACGCCCAACAGGATGCGGATGACTTTTTTCTCATAAGCCAGCAGTGCATCGCATCGGGCCATCCGATCCTTCACCAGGTCATTGTCTACATTCAGCGTGAGTGCTTTTTGGTACCATGCCTTTGCATAGCGCAGCAACTCAATTTTCAGTAAATCATCGCCATACTGCATGATCTCCCTGAACTTACGTTCCGTAGGATTCAGGGTGGTTGGGTGTTCATGATGTGCCATGACGGAAGGGTTTTACACAAATTTAGATCATTCTTTCGGCAAATCCAATACACTCGGAAGGTTGTGATCAGAAGATTTTTAAAGGCCTTTGACTCTGATTTTCCCGTCAAAAATCTTTTCTTTGTATGCGCAGTCCAATAACTACTCAAAATCATTGTTAACCCACAAAGCAAAACATTCACATGAACCGGAACAGAAGAGATTTTTTGAAATCTGCCTCCCTGCTTGGGGCCGGTGCAGTTTTCATTCCCAACCTGATCAGTTGTTCCCCATCCGGAAAGCTTAACATCGCCGTCATTGGCGTTGGAGGACAGGGAAAGAGCAACTGGAGCAAATGCATCAACCAGAAGGATCCCAAATGGAACGAGAACATTGTGGCCCTCTGCGATGTTGATGACAACCGCGCGGCAGATGCCTTCAAGGCCATGCCTGACGCAAAGCGCTTCAAGGATTACCGGGTGATGCTCGACAAGATGCACAAGGAAATTGACGCGGTGATGGTGTGTACACCGGACCACTCCCACTTCCCGGCAGCCATGGCGGCCATGCAACTTGGCAAGCACGTCCTTGTCGAAAAACCGTTGGCCCACAACATCTGGCAGCTACGCACCCTGCAAAAGGCCGCGCACCATTACAAGGTGGTGACCCAAATGGCCAATCAGGGACACGCAACCAATGGCATTCGTTTGGTCAAAGAGTGGTACGATGCCGGATTGCTGGGCAATGTTACGGAGGTGATCGCCTGGTTCGATGGTCCCGATTTTGGTCCGGGAAAATATTTCAACAAGCCCGATCAGTTTCCGCCGGCAGAACAACCGATCCCGGAGGGCTTTGACTGGGATCTCTGGCTTGGTCCGGCTGCCTACAGGCCCTACAACGGCATTTATGCACCCAAGACCTGGAGAAGCTGGTTTGACTTTGGCAACGGTGAGATGGGCGACTGGTGTTGCCATACCCTTGACGCACCTTTCTGGAGCCTTGACCTGGGCATGCCAACCGTCACCGAGGCCGAGTTCAAGACACCCGTTCCCGATCAGGGCTTTGAATCCGACAAGGCGGTGATCCGTTGGGATTTTCCGGCGCGCGGGAACAAAGTGCCGGTGACGATGCGTTGGTATGAGGGCGGACTAAAACCGGAGATTCGTCCGGAATGGAAGGTGGAGAAGCTGGCAAGCAGCGGCATGATCATGGTGGGCGACAAGCATACCTTGATTACCGGAGCCCGGCCCAACGATCCACGTCTGCTGATGCCTATGCCCGAATGGGAGGCCTTCAAACCGCAACTTCCGGAAAAGACCATCCCGCGTACTTTTGAAGAAAACCCGCAACGTGAATGGATCGATGCCATCAAGAACGGGAAAACCCCGGGATCCAATTTTGACTATGCCACCAAGCTGGTAGAGATGGCGTTGACGGGCGCATTGGCGCAACGCTTCAACACCCGGATCGAGTATGATGCCCAGCACATGAAGGTGACCAATCATCCTGAGCTGGATCGTTACCTCAAGGAACCGGCAAGGAAAGGATTCGTGTACGGGGAAGATCTTTGGTAGTTCCGGCTGAATTTTCCATCGGGTTTAAACCTTTGCCATTTTGGTGTGTCAATAGATCAACTCAAAAACAAATGTTATGAAGAAATTGGTATTGGCATTTTTGGTTGCCTTTTTGGCAATTGGTACCTCATTCGCCCAACCAGGTGGCGGTGATCCGGCAGCTAGACTGCAACGTGAACTCGACGGTCTGACGACAGCTCTTGGTCTGACAAAAGACCAGGTAGCCAAAGTGACCCCCATCCTGACGGAAGCAGCCAAAGCACGAAGCGAAATGTTCGCCAAAATGCGTGAGGGTGGCAACATGGATCGCGATGC
>JAJTBP010000451.1 GCA_021286825.1 Marinilabiliales bacterium
CACCACACCCAGGAAGGGAATGACTTTCATCAATCCACCCATTTCATTGATCATACGGGTATGGGTCCTGCCATAGATCATCCCGATCAGGGCAAAGAAGAGGGCTGTCATCAAACCGTGGGAGATCATCTGGATCACCGCTCCGGTAAAGGCAGTCTGGTTCATCATGAGGACGGCAAAGAGTACCAGTCCGCAGTGGCTTACCGATGAATAGGCATTGATGTATTTAAGGTCCTTCTGGACAATGGCACCGAAGGCACCGTAAACCACACTGATGGCTGTCAGGATGATGAAGATCCAGGCTTGTTCCTTTGCGGCTTCCGGCATCAGATAGATGGCAACGCGGAAAGCACCGTATCCTCCCAGTTTCATCAACACACCGGCGTGCAGCATGGAAACGGCAGTCGGAGCCGAGGCATGACCGTCAGGAGACCATGTGTGGAAGGGGAAGAGAGCACCCAGGATACCGAATCCCACAAAGGTGAAGGGGAATAGGAATCTTTGCATCTCAATCGGAATCTGGTGTTTGGCAATTTCCAGCACGTTGAAGGTCAGATGTCCTCCGGCAGGAACGGAATAGAAATAGATGCCCAGCAATCCCACCATCAGAAGGGCAGAACCACCCATCAGCATCAGCGTCAGCTTCATGGCTGAGTATTCCTTGGGTCCCGATCCCCAGATACCGATCAAAAGGTACATCGGAATCACGGCAATCTCATAAAAGAGGAACATGGTGAAGAGGTCGAGTGAGATGAAGAACCCGAAGACACCCGTAGCCAACAGAATCAGGGAGATGAAAAACTCCCTGGAAAGGAATTCCATCTTCCATGAAGCAAATATCCCGGCGAAGACAACCACTCCCGTCAATGCGATCATCGCGACGGAAATGCCATCCACTCCTACAGCATAGTGAATGTTGAGTGAGGGTATCCAGAGTGCGTCAAAGGTAAAGAGCATCGGTGCCATATTCCCGGCCTGACGTTCGGTTACGTACAGATAAACCAGGATGGCCGACAGAATCAACTGGGCAGTCATCCCAATGGCACTTACCACACGCGATTGTTTCAGATCTTTTGTAAAGAGGATTCCGGCAACGGTGAGTACCGGGATCACTACAAAAAGGGTTAGAATATTCATGTCTAAGTCAATTTCTTAAAGTACGTAAACAAATAGCAGCACCAGCACCACTACGCCGGTAAGGAACACAAATGCATATTGCTGGACTTTCCCCGACTGCAGTCCTTTGATGGCATGGGAGACAAAAACCACGAGGTTGGCAATCCCATTCATCGTTCCATCCACAATGTGCCGGTCGAACCAGGCGATGGGACGGGAGATATAGTTGAAGATGATCTTTTTCGTGACAAAGAGATACAACTCATCAATGTAAAACTTACGATAGGCCCATTGGTAGAAGAAGCTGAAGGAAGCTGCTACTTTATCCGGAATGGCTGTGACATTTTTGTACATGACAGTCGCCACACCAATGCCCAGCAATCCAACCAAAACAGAGGGAACAGCGATCAGGTAATCGATGTGTGATTCAAATCCTTTTCCGTCGGAGGTTACCAGATCATGAAATGGAAGGAATCCCGAGAAAATGGATCCAAAAGCCAGGATCATCAGTGGAAGTGTCATCACCAGTGGCGCTTCGTGCGGTGTATGGTGGTAGTGACGATCCTTACCCCAGAAAATGTTGTAATAGAGACGGAACATGTAGAAGGCTGTCAATCCGGCTACCAGGAATTCAATGGCAAAAAGTGCCTTGTTGGCATGGAAAGCAGCCACCAGAATTTCATCCTTGCTCCAGAATCCGGAGAATGGAGGAACGCCGGCGATGGTAAGACAGGCAATCAAAAAGGTAAGGTGGGTGATGGGCAGGT
>JAJTBP010000079.1 GCA_021286825.1 Marinilabiliales bacterium
CTGCGACAACATCGTGGAATTCTTCCCGTTCAGCAGGATCTTGAAACTCGAAGATCCTTTCACCTGGATGTTCTCTTCCCCGTCGACCGTAACCAGCGGCACCTTGCGCAGCATGTCCATCGCCGTATTGGTCGGTGACTCAGGATCCGCCTCGATGCTGTAAACAATCTTGTCTACCTCCGTCCTGACCAGCGGTCTTGTCGCCACAACGGACACCTCTCCAAGGTTTTCTGTGGCCGGCTTCAATTGCAAGACTCCCATATCCGATTTGGGACTCTTTGCCGAAACCTCCCAGGCTTTGGTAACCGATTGAAATCCAACAGACTGAAAAGTGAGGCTGTACTTTCCAATGGAATCCAGCACTACTTTGAACGATCCGTTTACATCACCGGCGAACCGCTTGATCACCTTCGCCTTGCTGTTTTTTACGGTAATGGTGGCATAGGGAATTCCCTCGTTGGTGGAGGCATCTTTCAGAATACCTTTGACAGAAAACTTCTCAAGGGGCGAAGCCGCTTGCAGCTTTCCGGTTCCCAGCATCAACACAAAAAGGATGGGCAGATAGAAATACTTCATGTCACACGTTTGATTGGTTAATAATTTAGGTGGAATTTTCCGACTCTCGAACAATTAGTCTGAAAGGCACGCTAATGTAACAGTTCGTATGACATCAATTTGTTAAACAAAACAAATAACTTGTTAAAATATTCGAAATTTATGTTAATTATGATTTTCGGAGAAGATTCCCTCCCCATTAAGATTCATTTTTCCGCTTCCGCGGATCGGTGGGCCCATTTTGCCGCCCTTCCAAAACAGATTTCAGGATGGCTATTGGAAGGGATTTCCGGATCCATCGCATGACAGACAAGGATCAGAACCCTCACTTACCGCACCTGTGATGACCCGTTTCAAGATTTTCGTTCTCCCATGCGGTCGTTCCAATCGTTCTCCGGAACCCCGGATAAAACCAGAAAAGAAATCCCTGTGTTATCTTTGCTGCTCGATCCATTGCAGGAATTCCGCAAGATGCGATTGGTAAACTGCTCTGGGTGTGATGCCATATTTTTTGCAAAGTGCGGCGGCAATGCCTGTTGCAGCGCCCATCTGACCCGTCGTGCGCATCACCCGTGGTCCGCCCAATCCGACATGAGAGCAACTGAAGTTTCGTCCCGCCATAAAGAGATTGGAGAGGTCTTTCGAATAGAGACACCTGTAGGGAATTGAATATTGTCCCGTCTTGTAAAACATCGCCTCCGATAGAAAATCGGGTTTGGTGGAGTCCTGTTGACTGATCTGGTAATGCACATCCACCTCCCGCTTCTCGAAGACGACCGAATCGGGAAATTGCCTGCACTCTCTTTCATCGTTGAAGGTATAGACATAGTCTCCGATCAGCCGTCTGGACTCACGTTTCCCCAGCAAATAAGAGACCCACTTCAATTGCAGACTGTCGGCCCGCAATTGCTGCTTCCGATTGTCGATCGATCCGGCGACAGCCCGATCGTTGTTGGTTTTGCTATGGGAGGGGTGCTTGAAATTATAAAAAGAGCCATAGATGGCCCGGAACATATGGTCGCGGATGGCTTCCGCATCATCGATCTGGTTCAGGTCGGGATTGGAATACTCCCATTGCCATTCACCGTTCTTCTCGGCATAGTTACCTGCCACCGTCATTGCCCAGGGCACCTCTGGAAAGGTCACCGGCCGGCCGGCGTTTTCCGACCTCCACAACACGGAAGATCCCATGACCGACTGGTCGGCATGCTCCGGACTCCACAACTTGCCTTTGCTGGACCACGCTTCTCCGTACTGGTTTGCCGACTCCCGCCCATAGCTATAGGCGGCACCAGCCCAGTATCCAATCCAACCATCGCCGGTACAATCCACAAAAAACGGCGCCTCAAATCGGACAAAGGTTCCATTGGCCGTGTGTCGTGCATCTACCGACTTTATGCTGCCTCCATCGGCATGGGCAGCAAAAGCGCGATAATTGAGGTAGAGATGGATGTTTTGATACCCCGAGATGTTGCGCATCCGCTTTTCATCAGCCTGCAGCGACTCTGGTGAGCCATTCGGATAATGGTCGGTATCAATCATCCGCAGGATCCGTTCAAACTTACCGTAGATGCCCAAGGTATGCACCCGGATCTCACTGCTGGCATTGCCTCCCAAAACCCCACGGTCGTGGATCAGGGCTACCTCCATCCCATGTTCGGCGGCAGCAATGGCGGCGGCGCACCCTGCAATTCCTCCTCCTGCAACCACCAGATCACATACCACAGTCTGATCGGGTCGATCCACAGGTTGAAAAGCGGATCGCCATTGACGAAGAGAGGCTCCATCTGCCGGTGGCTGATCACCGGACTTTTCGGTAAGGTAAATGGCATCGCACCGTCCTTCGAAACCAGTCAGGTCATGTAAGGCAATCCGGTGATTGCCCGCTTCCAGCCGGATCGTCCCGGCTTGCTGCCAACCCCAGCCGTTACGCGTGCCCAGTTGGGAGGACAACTGTTTGCCATCGATGAGCAGACTAAACCGCCCCGGAGCCTCCCAGTTTCCGGGAGCCCAATTCTTGGTGCGTACCCAAACGATGCAATTGCATTGGTGATCAAGTGAAAACTGCGTCTCGGCATCTTTTACCGGATGCCCCATGCCATGGGCAAGTAGATAGGGCGATCCCATCTGCTCAACAAACTGAGGATCCACTACCCAGCCCCCTTTGTCGGCAAAGCTTTCGGCTTCGATCAGTTGGGGATGGATTTGCGCAGGAAGCATTTGGGCCAAGGCCAGGAAAATAAGGGATAACAGAAGCCGTTTCATGATGAGACAATGGATTGGATTTGGGCATTCGCTTACAAGAATGGCCCTTTAGGCGTAAAAATAGTCGATTTTTCGGTTGACACGGGCCATTCCAGCAGAAGAAAGGTTCCGCATAACCATACAACCAATGATAGGTGAGCGCTATTCCTCACAAAGGATTTGATCCCTCTTCCACGAACACCGTATGGATCGCCTTGATTCTGCGGTCCAGCTCCTCCGGCCGAAGTTCCAACCCCAAGGTGCGGATGCACATTGGGTAGGTATAGCAGAAGTCAGAAGGCTTCATCTCCTCGTTGTACAAGGCAGAAAGTAAGGAAATGAGTGCCGTCTCAACGGGCGTATCTACCAGAAATACGGTTGTCCTTTGCTGTTGACCCGCCTCAACACGACTCCTCATTTGAACAATCTCCTGCAAATCATTCCCCCGAAACAAAATATGGGCTTCACGACAATCCAACAGCAATTTATCAAATGGGCGGAATTCGGAATTGGTAAAAACGAAACGGATAAAGGAGGTCACCGATTCCTTGCGAATGTCTCCTATGTATCGCGCAATCAATAAATTGCTTTCTGGGAAAAAAGCATATTTGATCATATCGGATAGGTTTAACCTATTAAAATTAACTATTTTTTGATTGGCATGTTCCTTCCACACTAAAATCCAATGCCTTGGAAAGGACGGATTCCATAGCGTTATTTGGTGTCCAATCAGACGGGACCCAAAAAGGCAAGAGATTTTGAGCGACACAAGATTCCGTTTCGCAATCCAGCAATCGCTCTCACCTTTCCCGCCGGACCCTTCTCTCCAAACAACAAATTACCCATGCTTCTTGTTTAATAGCCGCCAGAGCATATTGCAACCGAAGTAGGGATCAATGCCTGTACTTAGGATCCTTCCCATTCGTCCCCCACACTTTGCGGTCGAGACACTTCTATTGAATAGACAGTATGATGATTCGGTGCACCATCAAACGTCGGAATCCCACAACGAAAAGGTTCTGACAATCTGAATTTGATCAGTTGCCAGAACCTTTGTTGCACACGAAAGTTGTCAGACCGATTTATTTGGAATTCTTCTCCAACTCCTTGTTAAATTCTGATCTGAATTTTTCATACTCAAAATCCAGTCTGAGTTTGTCCTCGTTGGAAATCTTGTTTTGTATTCCCTTCATGATCTCTTCACCGTTCACCTCCTGGGCAATGTAGCATTTATAAGTGTTTTGTTTGGTTTTTGTAAACTTTTCACAGATGGTAGCTACTCCCGAAAGTTGCTGTTCAACGACCTGCCTGGTCAAACCTTCAAATCGCGTCTTGGCTTGCTCCAGGTTGCTGACAGTTCTAGAACTGTAGTAGTTGTCTACCACGCTTTTAATGGTCAGGCTAAGGGTAGCTGCCAATTGCTCCCTGGAGTTTGCCTGGGCCTTTTTCTTGGCAATCATCTGGTCTTCGCTCTCTCCCATAGCGGTAGCCCGGATAATCCCTTTTTTGGTAAAGAATTCAGGACCGCTGCATGGAAATTCGATGGCCTCTTCACCTTTGGGAACAACTTTTTTGGATTTGCATCCGGTAAATCCGATCACCAGCATGGTGCAAACTACGACTGACATTGTCAGAAAGAAACTTTTTGTTTTCATTTGGTGTAATTTTAAAATAAAACAGAATTTATTGAACTATCCTTCATCTTCATTATTTCGCCTACTTTTTGAGCATATCCTCTTTTGAAACCTGGACTATAAGACCTTGACAACCCTGTTTGTCGGGGTTCCCTTTATTATTTTTTCCTATTAAATGACGCTCCAATCGATACCTTTCTATACAAATGCTATTCCCCATACTTCAGAGAAATTAATCCTTCACGCATCGAATGGACATCCCACATATGAGCGGCCATGCAGGAAGGTCGAAGGTTATCTTGGAATAATACTGCGCATAAGAGTAAGCATCACCGTTATCATATAATGTTGAACTCCAGAACTCGCCATAGTAGGAAATATTTATATATTGACCATCTGTCCATCGATAACCACCGGGAAGCAATGTAAATCCGGATTGATTATCCCCAGCTGCAGCGGAACTGATCCAGTGACTATGCCCTGCCTCCATCAATTGCCAAGTCACATTGCTAACATTGCTAAAGAGGGAGCTCCATTCGTCTTTCGAGGGGACGCGCCATCCGGTAGGACAAAGTTTTCCAGTTTCCACGGTGTACCAGTTGTAAAGGGCCCCAAAAGTATTGCTTGGAGAGTCGTCGTTGTCATAATAACAATAGGCTCCACTGGTAGCATTGACCCAGGCTAAGTTGTCCGGAATATTTTGAATAGGTGTGCCATCGTTGTATCGCTTCGTATGGAGATTTTCGGCAAACCAGGTCAATGGACCGATTCTGATCGTCTTGTATAAGTTGCCGTCAATATCACTGGCAACGCCATAGGTCTTGTTGGGATTAAAGGTGATGATGTCCGATTGTGTAGTGAATTTGTTAACCAACCCGTAGCTGGTACCTACGCTATTGGTGGCATAAGCCCGATAATAATAGGTTGTGCCGGGTTTTAGTCCAGTAATCCTGGATTGAAAAGTTCCGTAGCCGGATCCACTGGTTATATTGGAATTTGACAAGGTTGGCCCATCAGAAGTACTCCAGCAGAATCCCCTTGAATTGATGGCGGGACCTCCAACATCGGCAACAGTCCCAATCAGGGTTGCACTGGTTGCCATCACATCACTAAGCGTAAAAGAATAGGTGGACACAACGGGTGCCGTAAGGGTCCCCAAAATACATCGAACGGATTGACCCCATGTCGGATTACACCCACCGAAACCAAAGCCGCTGGAATTGGCAATGTTAAAAGCAACAAGACCTTCCGCGGCTAGGGTCGAACACCACCAGGCAGCCGTTTCACCCATGTTATGAAAGGAGTTGTCGGAGTAACACAAGCCCCCCGGTATAGCTGAGAAGCCCTTCTCATTACCAGCGGGGTTGGGAGCCTTCCAGTGGTCGGTTCCGCTCTCTTTCAAGGTATTATTATCACTGTTTCCATCGTTGTACAACTGAATCCACTCATCCAGGGTGGGAATATGCCATCCGGTAGGGGCCAGTTTGTTGGATGTGATGGCATATGCATTGTACAGCGCTCCATAGTCATTCTTGTAGGAGTTTACATCCCCATTGTACCAGCAATAGGCACCTGTTCCTGCATTGGTCCAGTTGGAACCCGTAGCATAGGCAATCGGAGTCCCATCGTTGTATTTGGTAGTTCTGAGATTTTCACGCATCCAGACATTGTTGCCTATTTTTATGGTCTGATAGACGTTGCCTTCTGCATCCGAAACTTCGCCATAACTGGTTACAAAAGTCATTTGCGCTCCATAGCTCGTACCAACCTGGTTGGTTGCATAGGTCCTGACATAATAAAGGGTATTGGGGGTGAGTCCGGAAAGATTGCTGGTAAAGGCTCCGGTACCTGCACCTTCATTTGTATGCGAATTGGCCAGGGTTGGCATCATTGAGTTGCTCCAGCACAATCCTCTGGCAGAGATTGCAGTACCCCCGGTAGAGGTAACATTGCCAGAACATTGTGCCGTAGTTGTCTTCACTGCGGTTACTTTTAAAGAAGTGACAGATGGTAAGTTCGATGCTACTAATTCAATCTCATTCCCATAAGTTGTCCCAATGCCATTGGTGGCATATGATCTGATGAAATAGTGTGCTCCTTCCGTCAAACCGGTGATGGTTGAATTGTATGTACCTGTTCCGCTACCCTCATTACTTTTGGCGTCTGCTATAGTTGGCATGGTATTTCTGCTCCAGCAGACTCCCCTGGCCATAATTGCAGAACCACCGTCGTCGTTAACAGTACTTACACATAATACTGAAGTTGAGGAGAGCATATCAACTGAAATGAATGAAACGGTTGGAAGGGTTGCGGTAGTTTTGAACGACAGTTCTTCCCCGTAGGATGTTCCAACATTATTTGAGGCGTAGGCTCTGATGTAATAGGCAACATTGGGAACCAAACCGGTTACACTGCTTGAATAGGATCCTGAAGCCGCGCCATCTGAAGTCTTCGAATTCGCGGTAGTGGGGGTATGACTCGTAGACCAGCAGACTCCCCTTGCGGTGATGGCGGCTCCTCCATCACTGGAGATGGTTCCTCCACAGGTGAGCGTTGTGGCTGTCAAATTGGACAAACCATTGGTTGTGACCACCGGAGTGGAGGTCAAGGTGACAAAATTGAAGGTGTCACCGTACGTTGTTCCCATGTTGTTGGTGGAATAAGCCCTTACGTAATAAGCCGTTCCCGGAAGGAGACCCGTTATCGAACTGACAAAGGTACCGGTGCCGGTGCCATCAGTAGTCTTCGAATCACTCACAGTGGGATTTCCCTTCGTATTCCAGCAAACACCCCGTGCGGTGACTGCAGATCCTCCATCGGTTGAGATATATCCTCCGCAGGAGGCAGTGGTTGGACTTAAAACCTGAATGCCCTGGGTAGATATCGTAGACAGGATAGCATTGGTACTGATGCTTATTTGATCACTGTAGGAAGTACCTTCACTGTTAACGGCAAAAGTCCGAATGTAATAAAGTGTCCCGGGATTCAACGAGGTAATTGTAATTGTAAAATTGACATTGGCAGTACCGTTTAGGATTTTGAAGTCATTTACGGTTGGATTTTGGGTGGTAGCCATGCAGATACCGCAAGAGGAGATGGCAGCTCCTCCATTGAAGGTGATGGTGCTGCTCACCGTTATGGACGAACTGGTGATGGCAGATGCTACAGGTGATCCAAGGGTTGCCGTGTAAAGTGGAGTAAGTTGAGCGGTAACCACCTCGCTTACGTTGGAGCCGGCATAGGCAGAAAGGGAATAGGAATATTTCTTCCCACCTACAACGCCGGGATCAATGTACTGACCAGCTTTTTTATCCAGGTTGCCAATACTAATCGGAGTCTCCGAATCTACCTGACGAAACATATGGAAACCACCAATGTTCGAGATGTCCTGGGTCCAGGTTAATTTGGCATTGTTTCCTTCCTGGACTACTTTAAAATCAGTTGGAGCAAAATAGTCCTTCGGGCAATCAGCATCAAAAGGATTGTTCCACTCCCGCGGAGTGCAGGAAGAGAGCACAAGTAAAGCAAGTGCCAGAAAGAGACTGTATCTTTTGTTAAGATGAGCTATTCCCTGCCTACACACCCGGTCGCATGGGAGGGGAAGCTTAGCATAGTGATCGTCATTTGAGATCTGTGATTCATGGCATCCGACATTTTCTAAAAAACAGAAAATCATATCTACCTGTTTATTTTTGATCGGGAAGGCTTTTTTTATTTGAAGTTCCATGCCTGCTAAATTGGTTGTTCATTAGAACTTATAATTGAGACTTAGGGCTGCACCACCCTTCACTGGAAAGGGTAAAAATCCCAGGGTATGGTTCATCGCCTTCTTCTGCTTTCCAGACTGTATGATTAATTCGACGGCCGAAAATCCGGCCAATGCGAAGCAAATCGGATAAACCGTATCCAGCGTCTTAACCTTTTGGTGCAGGCTCGCTGCATCTGTCGTGGCAACCTGATACTTCTGATAGGAATTCTGCGCTTGCAAATAACAATAGGTTCCGATTGCGGTAGTCGCCAAACCCGCTATTAACCAGCTCTTTTTGGCATTTTTGTGTTTCATGAAGGCCGTTTTAGGGAGTTGCTCCTCTTTTTTTGATGGTACTACAGCAGGAGTGGTATTACCTTTGGTGGTGCTCTCCAGGATCAGCTTTTCATTCAATTCCGGATTTTTACCCTCTACAATTTGAATCGTTTTAGTTAGCGTTTTGTATCCCGGAAGGCTAATCTGGAGCGAATAGGAGCCAATGAGTTGTTTTTCAAGAGTATAGGGTGTAGAGCCCAGTTGTTTTCCATCCAGACTGATCCTGGCACCTGAAGGATTGGTAATCAGATCCATGTTGCCAAATAAGGGAACAGGCTTGAGAACTATTTCCTGACTTTGACCCGTTATTACTTCAATATCCTTTTTCGCGGTGCGGTACCGCTCCATTCGGGCTTCGAGTGAGTAAACACCAGGACCCAGATGCCCCAACCAGTTGCCTTTCCCTTTGAGTTGATTGTCGATAAAGAGTTCTGCATCGTCCGGAAGCTGAATGGAAATGACGGCGTAATTGGGATTCATGGTCAGTTTTACATTCGAAATTTTCCCCTCCTGGACCATTACTTTTTGAGTTGCAGGTTGAAATAAATCCTTGACCACTTGAATGGTATGTTCTCCGCTTGTCAAAGGATCGCTTTGACATGGGGTGGTTCTGTCGAGGGTTTCCCCATCAATGATCACCTTGGCGCCAATTTCTGGTTCACTGGTAATGCTGATCGTTCCAAAAGCAGGCTTTAGTTTTACGACAATCTCTTTTTTAGCATTGGTCATCTCTACTTTCCCGGCTTGCGGATAATATTTTGGCGCTTCTACCCGATACGTATATTCGCCTGGCTTCAATTTACCCTGGAAAACCCCATTTTTCACGTACTTGTCGTTGAGAAAGATCATGGCATCCGCGGGATCGGGTGTTATTACCAGCCATTGACTGACAATTGTTTCCTGAACCGTTGTGATCACTGTGCCGGAAATGAGCACCAACTCATATACTGATGCCTTCTCTATATTTTGTGGTAGCTGGTAATCCCTTAAAATCCCCAGTTGCGGATGGGAAATCGTAATCCTCTTCACGCCATAGGGAACATAAACCCAAATTTCTGAGGGTTTCTGAACAATTTTTACAATGCCAATCTGTCCACAATCAAAGGTGAAACCCTTTTGAGTCGTCACGACCTTCAGAATGGCACAGACATCTCCATTTTGATCCTTCCTGGGCTCATTTACCCGGGCATCAAGGTCATTATCCAGTTTTCTAAAGGATTTGATATTTAATTCAGGTTCCTGGGCTGCAAGCGTTCCTGCAAATGCCATCAATAGAAAAATGATCGAAAGTCTGGTGTAGTGGTGGATCATGTTGATGTCTCTGATTCTAATTTAGAAATCGGCTAATCCAATGGTGGTTCCATCCGTATTTTTCTCCGGTTGCCAGGTTCTGACATGTATCAGCGGTTTCAGTGAATCTGAAAGATCAACCAAAAGGAACAAATACCCCGAATCGCCATAGGTGGATGAATAATAATCCTGTTTGATCTGTATTCCGTAAATATCCTTTCCCTTGCCTGACTGCCTGATCGTATTTTCGGCAAACCGGATGTTGATGTACTCCTTACTGTCGAATGAATATTTCAATCTTTTCAGGTATTCAGCCTTGGTTTGGCGATTGAACCGAATCAAGTCACTTTGGGCATAGTAAGATTCATTTCCACTGGTTTTATGGGGAATAAACCCTGTAATAATCAAGGCATCATCCGAAAAGATGCTGCTGATGTAATCGAAACGCTTCAACGAAAAGGCTGTCTTGTAGTTTTCTAGAAAACTAATCAGCAGCACCCGGTTGGATTCACTCCAACTGGCGTTGGTGGAGATGTCTTCCAGTGCCCTTGAGGAGAGTCCGAAGGTTAGGTTGCAAACTTTGTGATGCTGATCCAAATAAAAAACCACGTCTTCAATAAAAGTCTTGTTGTTCGTTTTGAAACTGAAACTCATCGGAATGGAGCGACAAATCACATAGTCGCCATATGGATAAAACTTTAGGTCAAACGATTTGATGATCTGTGCATGGCCATATTCCAACAATTTTTGAAAGGTTGAAAATCCCTCCTCTGTGAATAGCGATTGAACTGATTCAAAATCTTTCTCAGAAATCGCTTTTACAACTTGGTTCATTACTGCATTGTTTTCATCGCTGGTTGGTACCGAACGTAGTACTGCCTTGTTTGGGTCAGGTACCATCAGACCGGGACTCTTTGCCGAAAATTCATTGACCGGTAATTCAGAAACGACCTTTTGCTGCTTCTGTGTCAATTCGACCGGTTTGCGTTTGGGAAAAGGATTGATGTTAAAGTAGCTGTTCTTGTAGGGCACGAGTGGGAGTTTTTCCATCACATTGCGAAGCTCAGGATCGATATTTGCCTCTCCTTCGAAGCAATATTCCGCTTTGATTCGGATAATTTTACCATCTTCAGTTCTGGCTAGCTCAACGATTCCGGTACCATCTTTCGAACTAACCAGGTTGGACCAATCCTGGCCACTCCAATAGGTATAATCGAAGGTTCTTACCGGATCTTTTTTGTATTGGATATTCAGAATGTAATTGGCAAACGTTCTATTTTGCTCAATGGTATCGATTCGGAATTTCAGGTTTGAGAAGATCTGGTTGATTTGCATCGGTAGCCAGGTAATCAGCAAGACATTCTTTCCGTTGCTTTGGGTCTGGATATCTGATGCTTCCGGATGACTGCGCAGAAGGGTTTGGGACCAATAAAAATAGCGTAGAGCATCAGCAATTTCAAGGTTATTCAACGCCAGTTCGCCATTGTGAAACAGCTCAATGATCTTGTTTTTCCGGGATTCAAAAATTTTGGTTACCTCACTTCTTTTGATGTACCGAAATACCCTCGCATCGGGTTCGTCTTGCAGCACAATGCGTTCCGTATTGGTTAAAGTCGCATTGCTGTAAGTATTGACTACATCCCTGACCGATTCCCTGACATCCCGGTTGTTCTCTGTCTTAATTGACTCAAAGCTGCTTTCCACCTGGATGGAAATCTGTTCAATGATCTCGGTTAAGGCTGCCTGATCTGCGGCTTTGAGGGTGGTTCCACTGCCCATTCCACAGATATAGGTCTGACGATCTGCACGAATTGACTCAATGTCTTGTGCATGAGCGATCTTAAAAATGCCACACACAAATAAGAGAGGGAAAATCAGGGCTACGCCCTTACATTTAGACATAAGTTTCAGTAGGCTAAGAAATTACAGGCAGAAATGAAGATCAGGCGATGGTTAGAAACAGGTATCAAACAGAATATTCATTTCGGATGTTAAAATAATTAAATTTTTTAAAATCCAGGATGAAAAGTAAAGCAGATTGCTTTCATCGCAAAATATTCTATCTTCTTTTGGACAAGCAATTTCAAACGTATGTGATCGCTTTCAAGGCAATAAAATCTTCTTTGGGTAACCTGTCCAATTGCCATCATTCGCATGAATTTGCACAAGCATTTTCGAAGGCCATCCTCTCTCAATTGCCTGAAATATTTATGCGGCTACGGGGATTTTGAAAAACTGACAAGATAAAAGGTACCAGGTAACTTTGGTTCAAAGGTGTACTCTGTTAGGAACTATATCTATCTTTCATGCCACATAATGGTTCAATCCGTGCAGTTCATCAACTTCCCCACCCCTCCCGGTCCAGACTTCTGTATTGAATGGCTTCACCCAAATGTTCCGGAAGGATATTTACTGCTCCTTCCAAATCAGCTATTGTTCTTGAAACTTTTAATATTCGGTCATAAGCCCTTGCTGAAAGTCCCAATTTTTCCATGGCATGTTTGAGGAGGGCATCCCCTGCACTGTCTGGTTTGCAATAAATGTGCAGCAATTTTGTGGTCATCTGGGCATTGCAGTAAATGCCTGCCTCTTCGAATCGGACGCGCTGAATCTCACGTGCAGCGATCACCCTGGAGCGGATGGCTTCGCTGGATTCGCCAGAACTCATGGCAGAAATCTTGTTGAACGGGACAGGCACCACCTCCAGGTGAATGTCTATCCGGTCGAGCAGCGGTCCCGAAATTCGGTTCAGGTATTTCTGTACAACGCCAGGCCCGCAGACACAAGGCTTAGTAGGATGGTTGTAGTACCCACAGGGACATAGTTTCGTTGCCCATCTGTAATATCGCACTGAAAGCCAGAAAGCCAGAAAGAAAGCCATATCCTAAAGAGCTGAAAACCTACGGAGACCATTTGAGGAAAAAACGCCTTGACCTAAACTTAAGCCAACCCCAAGTTTCCAAAATAATCAACGTTACCACAGATTCAATTACTAATTGGGAATTAAACCGAAACGAACCTAGTCTAAAGCAGATTCCCA
Organism: Marinilabiliales bacterium; assembly: GCA_021286825.1. Taxonomy (GTDB): domain Bacteria; phylum Bacteroidota; class Bacteroidia; order Bacteroidales; family Prolixibacteraceae; genus CAINVV01. The sequence goes on from JAJTBP010000079.1 coordinate 12,848, forward strand.
AAATCATTTCATTCCTTGAATACACCCCAA
>JAJTBP010000452.1 GCA_021286825.1 Marinilabiliales bacterium
GTCCATCCACCAGGTTGGCAATCTTGGAACCAAACATGTTCTCGATGTCCTGAATGGTGTAGTCGGTATCTTCCACCACATCATGCAAAATGGCTGCAACCACCGATTTTGTTCCCAGGCCGATCTCACCGGCAACAATCTTGGCCACGGAGAGCGGATGAATGATGTAGGGCTCGCCCGATCTTCGCCTGACCCCCATGTGAGCGGCAGAGGCAAACTGGTAAGCCTTCTGGATCAATTGGGCGTTCTCTGGCGTTAGAGGGCGGGTAATGGATTTTAGCACCTCCTCATAAAGGTCCTCGATCTCGCGCTTCTCTATTTCAGTCTGTAACTCCATTTGATTCCTTATTGTTAACCGGTCCTTCTTTTCCACCTGTTGTGCTGACCACAGGTTTGACCCCCCTAAATTAGAAGATTTTTCGAAACCTCCTCATCGATCCTATCAAATGCATCGACCATCTTGTCCCACGAAAATCTTGATTTTTCCTGCCTGACTTCCTCCACAAACCGATCATACCGGTCGTGCTCATAAAAATCAACGATGGCATCTGCAATGGCGCTGGGATGGGGCGAAACCGTGTATCCGACCTTGCCATTCGGAACAATCTCACCCAATCCTCCCACATTGGTCACCAGGATGGGCTTCTCAAAATGATAGGCGATCTGGGTAACTCCGCTCTGGGTGGCACTTTTGTAGGGTTGTACGACGAGGTCACAAGCCCCGAAATAATCGGGAACCTGCTCATCGCTGATGAAGTCAGTATGCAAAACCAAATGATCAGCCAGATTCAAATCCGCAATCATCTGGTCATATTTTTCGGAAGAGGTATAGTATTCACCGGCAACGATCAGCTTCAATTTGTATTTCCGCAGCCGCGGATCGGCAAAGGCTTCAAGTAGCCAGTCCAATCCTTTGTAATCCCGAATAAATCCAAAAAAGAGCAAATATCGAAATTCCGGATCCAGCTGGAGATGCTGCAAACTTTCCCTTCGGGGGATCGCAGCGCCGAAGTTGTCGTAAAGGGGATGTGGGGTGAAGCAGGCGGGGGCTTTGGGCACAAAGCGGCGCAGGTCCTCGGTAACTTTGGCAGAAAGGGTGACGAATCCATGAACGCTTCGAACAAAATAGCGGGTAAGAAATCGGTCTCCCAACCGTTTTTCATGCGGTACAACGTTGTCGGTCAGGGCAATGATCCTGGTCTTGCCATTGCCCCTGACGATTCGTGCGATAGTCCCCAGGGCCGGTGCCATGAGCGGAATCCAGAACCGGACGATCAGCAAGTCCGGCGCCATTTTGCGAAGTTCCCTCCCAACGGCTATCCAGTTCAGGGGATGAATGGAATTGACACGTATGTGGATGTCGAGATCCGCCGGTTTCGGCTGGTCACTGAACTGATTCTTTCCCGGAAAAAGGAAGGAGGGGTATTGCAAGGAAAAAGTATAGATCACCACCTGATGACCTGCCTGCATAAAGGCCCGGGCCAACCGTTCATTAAAGGTGGCAATGCCTCCGGGCCTGAAGGGCCAGGTGGTGCCAAGCAATACGATTCGTTTGGGTTTTCCTTCCATAGCTGTTACAAATGTATCAATTTACATCAATTCCGGAATCCGTTGACTTTCCCTGCTGCTAATATTCAGCGCAAAGTTTATCTTTGACCCAAATAAAAAGAGAAAATGGAAGAACGTCCTTTGATCCTGATATCCAATGATGACGGGGTTTTTGCTAAAGGTCTGACGGAGTTGATTGAGGTCATTCGCTTTTTCGGAGACATCGTTGTTGTGGCTCCCGATTCACCTCATTCGGGGATGTCGCATGCCATCACGGTGGAGCGGCCGCTTCGGGTTAGGAAACTACAGGAGGAACCCGGTCTTGTGATC
>JAJTBP010000080.1 GCA_021286825.1 Marinilabiliales bacterium
ACTCGTGAGAACAGATTGCAGGAATTCATGCAAATCGGTGCTACCCGTAACTACAATGTCAGTGTTACCGGAAGTTACAAAGAGGGATCGTTCCGTTTTTCAGTTGGAAAAATGACCAACCTCGGGGTGTATGAAAACAACCGGACCGAGCGTACCAATGCCAGTTTGAGTGCTGAATACAACATCACCAACAAACTGAAACTCTCCGTCACCAGCAATTACATGGGTCAGTTTACCCCCAACAAAACCTCTTCGAACAGCAACGTGGTTGAGGAGTTGACAATGAACTTCCTCGCCAGCATCCAACCGATCAAGGAAATGCGTACCATCTGGAAAAACGGTTTTGATGGTTTGAAGCAGAATGCTCCCTACTATAAACCGGATGGAACGCCGATGTTGGACAACCCTTACATGTATGTCTATTCTGAAATCAATACCTACAGAAAAGATAACTTCTTTGGAAAAGCTCAATTGGATTATGAGATCATCAAGCCTTTGAAGCTGACACTCAGAACAGGTATCGACTATACCGGTGACAACTATGAATACAAAAGAGCCAAAGATTTCTCTGACAGCGACAAGCGCGACGGAAAATATTCCGTTAGCTCAAGCAACGGCCTCAGCGTTCAGAATGACTTGATGTTGATGTGGAACAAAGACTTTGGAAAAATCTCCACCAATGCAACCTTGGGTTTGAACTATTCCTATAGCAACTCCTATGCCTATTCAGGGAATGCCGAGAAACTGGTTCGTGTGAACGACTATTCTTTGAGCAATGCCGTTGCCGGTACGATGAGTGCTAGCAACTCATGGGGCATTGGTAAATCCAAGAGTGCCTATGCAACAGGTCAGGTAGGTTATGCCAATACCGTTTATATCGATCTTTCCGGTCGTAATGACTGGTCCGGTATCCTGGAAGAGGACCAGAACCACCATTTCTATCCTTCTGCCTCACTTAGCTGGCTGCCTTCCACCACATTCAAACTTCCTTCCTACATCAACATGCTTAAAATCAGGGGTGGTGTAGCCCAGGTAGGTCACGGCATCGGAAAACCCAGAAGTAACAACACCTTTAGTTTTGCTCCAATTGACTACGGCTCCACAAAGATCGTCAACATCGGCGGTTCCTTGGTTGACCCGAACATCAAACCTGAAATCACCACTTCATACGAAGCCGGTTTTGACTTCGCAGCAATGGATCATAGGATCTCCGGTGAATTCACTGCTTACAAAAAAGTGCATGAAAATCAGCAAGGTAACATTCCTACCTCTCCAGGTATCGGTTACAGCGGTATGTTGACCAACGTCGGTACCGTTGAGGCAAAGGGTTATGAATTCTCTATGGATTTTGTTCCCGTTCGTACCAAGGATTGGACCTGGGACCTCGGTTTCAACTACAGTACTGTAGAATCCACCATTACAGATCTTTCCAAGGAATATGTTCCGAACGGTCAAACTTTCTATGGCAACGGACCGAACACAGACATTCGTCTGGCCGTGGGTGAAAAGATTGGTTCCCTTTGGGCTGATAAAGTATTCGTAACGATGCCTTCAACCAGCAAATATGCAGGTATGTATGTGTTGGACAACAATGGTGAGTGGAAATACTCCAACAGTGAGAAGGACCGGAGACAAATCGGTAACTACAATCCTGATTACATCCTGGGTATGCATACGACTCTGAAGTACAAAAACTTCCGTTTGTCCATGCTGGGTAGCCTTCGCATGGGTGGTCAATACATCTCCAACATCGAAAGACGTGCCGTTACCAATGGTCACTCCTTGTTGACAATCGGTGATGTGGTCAATGGACCGAACAAATGGACCGTCGGTGGTCGCGATGGTGAAACAGGTGGTCTTCCCTGGCCGGATGCCAGCAAGATGCCTTATCCGCAAATGGCCAGCTTGGTTTCCACCTATGCAAAATATGGAACACCGGTTGCCATCAACGACGCATGCTACTTCCAGGGTGTTTGGCTGAAGCCAGGTGGCGATCCCAACAACGACAATGACTACATTGTGAATGGTGCCGATCCGCTACAGACATTCTATGGCCTGCCAGGTATCATTCTTGGAACACAGTACTGGAACTTCCCGGAATCGCTGATCACAGACGCTACCAACTTCAAGCTGAAGGAAATTACGTTCGACTATACCATTCCGAACAAGTATACCTCCAGATACAAGGTGCAGAACATCGTTGTGGGATTTGTCGGAAGGAATATCTTCCAGTGGAATGCTGCAGGGAAGAATGTGGATCCAGAATCTGCATTTGAAGGAATCGGCCAGAACCAGGGTATCGTAGGTAAGGCATTGCCATCCATCGCCACTTATGGATTCAAAGTATCGTTTGACTTTTAATGCTTAAACCATTGCAATTATGAAAAAACAGATATCATTTTTACTCTTGTCAGTTCTATTTCTTGCAGCTTGCACCAAATCGCAACTCAGGGAGGACGAATTGCTACAAAAGCGTGATGCACTCGAAAGTGCAACGCCCAGTCTGTTGCTTTCTTCCATCATTCAGCAAACAGCCTATGCTTATCAGGCCGAAGGTGGTGTCAGCAACAAGACTCTGGCTGTAACCGTTCAATACATGCAGGGAAACAGAAGCTCAGACGATAACATCTACAAGAGCTATACGAAACCCAAAAGTGACCTCTATGGTCTCACCACGACCATCAAATTGATCCAGGCTTCCATCGATCAGGTACATGCCGAAGGGTTGAAAAACCACGAAGGTATTTTCCTTATCTTCAAATCACTTGCCTGGTCTACCTTGACGGATCTCTATGGTGACATCTATTATACCGAAGGTCTCCGCGGCCGTGATGGCATTTTGTTCCCGAAATTCGACGATCAAAAGGACATCTATCCTGCATTGATCCAAAATCTGAAAGATGCTACCCAGCTTTTGACTGTGGGCACAGATGCCATCGACGCTTCCGCCGACATCCTGTACGCCGGTAACAAAACCAAATGGATCAAATTTGCCAATTCCTTGAGATTGAGGCTTCTGATGCGTGCCAGCAAAAACCTTTCCAATGCTTCCGCTGAAATTGCTGCCGTTGCAGCCCTTCCGCTGATGTCGGCCGTTGCAGAAAACGCATCCATTCCTTACATCACGGGAGACAGAAGCTACAACTGGCCGATGTCACTCGATGGATACAGCGACAACTTCCAGATCTTCCGTCCCAGCAAAACGCTTGTCGATTCATTGAAAGCATTGAACGATGGTCGTTTGCAGGTGTGGGTTTCACCGGTTGAAAAGCCCTGGACCAATGTTAAAGCCGACAACGGCAAGGTCACGGCTACCACCGATCCGAATGGATACACCTATTCCTCTACCTGGGAATACATCGATCGTACCAACTCCGGAATCAAAGGAGCAGCCAAGTTTATCGTCGACTCTCTCACCTTGTATGCCGGATATACCGCCGGTATGTATGAGAATGTTTTGGCAGCCAATGGTAGCTATGACTTCCCAACCACGATCTTCAATTACAAGATCTCCAAGTTCTCCAAACTGTTGAACGATAAGGCTCACAACCTGCTCCGCGCTTGCTTCATGCAGGCCGATGAGGTACAGTTCCTTCTCGCAGAGGCAGCTGTGGCAGGTTACATCCCTAGCGCCAATGCTGAGACTTATTACAAGACAGGGGTCACGCTGGCTACCAGTCGTTGGGGGGTAACCATCCCATCCAACTACTTCGACAGTCCGGCAGCCAAATTCCCGGCATCCGGTACCAACAATCAGAAAATGGCCAAGATCGCCTTACAAAAGTGGTTGGGTCTCTTCCTGATGGGGGTCGAAGCTTATGCTGACCACAGAAGGACCAGACTTCCTGCTTTCGAGCTCAATGGCGAACTGTCCAACGGATTGCACGCATTTCCGCTCAGATTCAGATATCCCGAATCCGAAATGAACAACAACTCTGCAAATTACAATGCAGCAATTGCCAAACTGGATCAAGGTGATACGGAATATTCAAAGATGTGGCTGCTCAAATAGTCACTGAGTCTTAACAAAAGGCCATGGCGCGAAAGATCTTCTCTTGCTCCATGGCCTTTTTTATTTTATCGGTTAAGAATTGCATAGCCAAGGCCTGAATTTCTTGAGATAGCGGTGGCCTTAAGCCAGTGTCGATTTGTTTGAACACCTGCTTTCCCTTATTAAATTCAACCTGTTAGCAAAATGACTCCAACGATAGATGGGCGGCAACTGAAAATCGATAAAACGGTTCGATTAACAAATATTAACGACATCTATTTGTACAACTGAAACTTTAATCAGATATTGGATCGTCATTTCAGAGGTCGCTCGATCTTTGAGGGGGAAACTATTAACATTCAACATTTTAATTAATTAGATCAGATGAAAGTCTTTTTTTTATCAGTCATTTTTTCATTCTTGTTGGTTCAACCGCAGCTTTCGGTTGCCAAAAAGCCCATTACGCCGGAAACGGCCCTTCAATCCTATCTGCACAATGGGGATCAATCCTTCCATTGGGAACTGAAGGATACCTACAAACAGGATGGTGTCACCTTCTATCGGATTGAATTCACATCCCAGACCTGGCAGAAGATCAAATGGGGTCATGATTTGATGATCATGGTGCCTGATGATCTCCAATACGATGAGGCCCTGATGCTGATCACCGGAGGAAGTAACAAGAACGGTCAACCCAATACCCACAAATTCAAGGAAGATCTGCCCATGCAGATCGCAGCCAGCGCCAAGACCAACAAGGCCATCACTTCCATCCTGTGGCAGGTTCCCAACCAACCGTTGTACAACGACCTTACCGAAGATGCCTTGATCTCCTATACCCTTCACAAATACCAGGAAGATCACGATTTCTCATGGCCTCTGCTGTTTGCAATGACCAAGAGTGCCATTCGCGCCTTGGACATCATTCAGGAGTTTTCCAAAAAAGAGGTACACAAGAAGGTGAAGGGTTTCGTGGTCACGGGAGCCTCCAAAAGAGGTTGGACCACCTGGTTAACCGGTGCCAATGACAAACGCGTGGTCGCCATCGGTCCGATGGTGATCGACATGCTGAACATGCCGGTCAACATTCCCTATCACAAGGAAGTGTGGGGCGATTACAGCATCGAGATTGAGGATTATGTCAAGCTCGGACTTGCCCAGCAATTCGGAACAGGACAAAGCAACGACCTGGTGAAGATGATCGATCCCTATTCCTACCGTAAATCGCTCACCATGCCCAAGATGATCTTCATGGGAACAAACGATGCCTACTGGCCGGTGGATGCGGTGAAGAATTACATCGAGGATATCCCTGGTGACAACCACCTATGCTATACCCCGAATGCGGGCCATGATCTGGGTGACAAAAAGCGTGCTTTTGCCACTTTGAGTGCTTTCTTTGGCAATACCGTTTCCAAACAGAGCTATCCGATCTGCAAGTACGATTTGACTGAAGCCAATGGCAAGATCAACCTTACGGTGAATACCACAGCCGATAAACTTACCGGAGCCTATCTCTACAGCACAACCTCAGGAAATCAGGAATTCAGGGATAAAAAGTGGGATTATGTAGACCTGAAAGTCGCCAATCAACCGGTTGTCAAAACTGAGATCGACTATCCAAAAGCCGGATACAAGGCATTCTACCTGGAATTGAAGTACAAATCCCCATTTGGGCAAGATTTTACGCAATGTACACGCGTATTCGTAACTTCAGACCATAAAGTTTCTCCCCGTAAATAAGAACCAGAAAGGGCAGGGAGGTCTCCGGCATTGGACAGGGCCTCCTTGCCTTTTTTTAAACAACAAGTGCAGTGAAAAAGCTTCTCGTGATTTTGGCCATTCCCATTCTGGCGATTGGAATTGCCTTTCTGTTGCTGACCGGACCGGTCAAAGTGGATCCCTTTGTAACTTCCGGTTACTTCAAAGCCACCATGCAGCGCATAGACAGTCTAAAGAAGCTCGATCCTGCCAAAACGGATTCGATCGCTGCCGGATTTGCCAAAGTGAGTATATCCCCTACGGTGGGCAACAGCTCCGATGATGCTGCCACAGGAAAATTTAAGGTTGTACCGCTCGCAGGTTTTGGTGCCAGAAAGGGCAAATCAGCCACCGGAGTCCACGATTCCATCTTCGTTCGTGCCATCGCCTTCCAATCGGGGAAATCGATTACCTATTTTGTGGGGGCCGACCTGCTCATCTTCCCGCCGGATATCATCGACCGGACAGTCGACCTCCTGGCCAAGGCCGGAATTGCCAGAAATCAGCTGGTCTTCTTTGCAACCCATACGCATTCCAGTTTGGGTGCCTGGGGATCCGGATTCATTGCCGAACAGTTTGCCGGCAAACCCAATGCCAAGGTTCAGCAATGGCTGGTTGGCAGAATCGTAGCCGCAGTCGAATTGGCCGGCAAGGACCTGACTCCTGCCGAAATTGCCTATGGTAGTTTTGATGCTTCCGCCTTTACACGCAACAGGTTTACCGGCGATCTGGGTTTGAAGAACAACGACTTCACCTACCTGTTGATCAATCAAAAAGGAAAGAGAAAGGCTGCCATCGGTTCCTTCTCCGGACATGCCACCACTCAGGGAGCCAACAACATGCAGTTCAGCGGTGATTATCCGGGGTACTGGGAGCGAAAAATGGAAAAGTCAGTTTGCGATGTAGCAGTTTTTGCAGCAGGTTCGGTGGGAAGCCAAAGTGCCCAAAGCAAAGGTGCCGGTTTTGAAAGTGCCAGATATCTGGGCGAATCGCTTGCCGATTCTGTCATTGCAAGGGTTCCGACCCTGCAATTTGCTGCTGGGATTCCCTTCCGGATCGCCACCCTGCGGATGACCATGCCGGAATATCACATCCGTCTGACCCCCAGGATCAATCTATCCTCCTGGCTAAGCAACAAACTGATGCCGGAACCTCAAAATGTCTATCTGCAGGCGTTACGAATCGGTAATCTGGTGTGGATGACGGCTCCTGCCGATTTTAGCGGGGAGTTTGCTGTCCAGTTAAAGAATGGATTGGCCAGGAAAGGCTTCGGCGGATTGGTCACCAGTTTCAATGGCAGTTATGTGGGGTATGTGGTCCCCGGGAAATATTTCTACATGGACGAATATGAACCCAAGCTGATGGGTTGGTTTGGTCCGACCAACGGAGATTATTTTGCCGATGTCTTTCGTTATTTGTCGGATGTCGTCATCCAATGACACCAATCCGGGCATTCCTTGGTCGGACAACACGAATTTTAAACGCAACTGACGATCCAAACCAATACAAATGAAATTGTTAAAAAAAATCGGGAAGGTATTGGGATATTCTATCGTGTCCCTTCTTTCCATCTTGTTAATTGCCTTTCTCATCCTGTTTGCCAAACCGTTGTGGCATCGATGGGTCACTTACCCCAAAGCACAGCGCGATCTGGAGGCATTTCAGACCCGTCACAGGGAGGTCACACCTGTGGTTTCCTCCAAGGTATTCCGCGGTCTGCTCCACCTGCATAGCTATTGGTCGCACGATAGCAAGGGCACCCTTTACGACCTCGTGACCGCAGCAAAACTGCGTGGCATAGATTTCCTTTTTCTGACCGATCATCCCCATGGCAGTCAGGATTCTTTTCCCAGAGGATTCAAAGGCTTGTATGAGGGTGTGTTGATTGAACCGGGCAGCGAGAAAGAGGGTTTTGATTCCTGGCCTATCCGGGATACCGCCGTAGTAGACTGGAAATTGGGCAAGGATACCGTAGCCAAGGTGGTCACCCAGAATGGCGGAATTGTCTTTTATGCTCATACCGAAGAGCCACACAATTGGAAGAATCCCTATTTCCAGGGCATGGAAATATACAATTATCACTCCAACATCCTGCAAAAAAAGCATTTGTTTCCCATCCTGACCGATTTTCTGATCAATGGATCCAAGTATCGTGCCTGGGCCTACAGAACGGTGTTTGACCGGCAAACCTCCATTCTGGCCCGCTGGGACTCGCTCAATACACGGCGGAAAGTGGTCGGTTTTGGTGCCACGGATGAACATGAAAACGTCAATTTCCGTGCGCGTTTGCTGAAGGATGGCCGCGTACTGTGGACCGGCATCGATACCAAACCCATGGATACTGTCAAGGTAAGCTTCAAAAACAGGTGGCTCTTCAGCAACCCGGATCCGGACGGTTATGTCTTCAAATGGATGATCATCAACACCTATGAGACATCCTTTAACAATGACGTGAACTACGTTTTTGCCGATACCCTTTCGGTTCCGGAAATGCGCAAACAACTTCTGGCCGGCCACCATTTCATGGCCTTCAAGTTTCTGGGGGATGCCAAAGGATTCTGTTATTTTGCCTCCGATAAACAAGGAAAGACCCTGGGTATCATGGGGGATTCGATCAGGGTAGCAGATATCGGAAGTCTCAAGGCGGTTTCTCCCTATCCCGGAAAATTCAGGATTGTGAAGGATGGAAAAGAAATGACCTCCACGACGAACGAATCGTATGATTTCTCATGGGATCAACCCCTCACAAAAGGAGCCTATCGACTGGAAGTGGAGGTAAAACCGGGAAAAGAATGGCAACCCTGGGTCTATACCAATCCAATCTATCTTTATTGAAACGTAACGGGAGCTTCCATGCCATGCACCCATTCCAATTGAACAACTACGATCCATTTAAATATTAACACTACAAGATGAAGACCAAAGGACTACTACTATTGTTTGTTTTTTTTCTTTCCTTTTTCTCCCTGAAGGCCCAGGTACTCAAGGCGGGTGCAGCCATGCGTGACATCACACCGGATCATCTGATTCCCATCTCAGGTGGAATGGGAACACCTGAGATGCCCAACGGCTTTCAGGGGAAACTGACGGTTCGGGCTTTTGTACTCGAACAAGGAGGCACCCGTGTGGCCATCGTGGGGGTCGATAACCTGGGATGGCCTGCCTATGTGGGAGATCGGTCCAGAAAACTAATCAAGGGAATTGCACCCGAAAACATCCTGATCGGTGCGACCCATGCCCATAGCTGCCCTGACGCCTATGGCTTCCCCGATGAAAAGGGGAATTGTGCAACCGATCTGAAGTATCTCGACAGATGTGTTCAGCAAATTGCGGAGGCTGTCAATGAAGCCATTTCCCGGCTTGAACCGGCATCTGTGCGGACAGCAGTCGGTATAGCCAAGGGCAAGATTGCGTACAACTACTATGCTCCCAAATTGTACGATCCGAGAATGGGTGTCATCCAGGCCATTGCCCTTTCTGGCAAAAATGAAGGCAAACCTATTGCCACATTGGTCAATTATGCCACCCATCCGGAAATTCTGGGTACGGCCAGAAAGTTGATCAGTCCGGATTTGTGCGGACCGCTTTACGAACGTATCGAGGCGAAAGTGGGTGGCATGGCCCTCTTCATGAACAGTGCACAGGGGGGAATGGTGACAGCCGATACACGTCTGGATGAATGCGGAACCAAAGAGGCCAATGACTGGCAGGAATGCATCCGAATCGGAACCCTGATGGCCGATGAGGCGCTTCGCATCATTGACCCGGCAAAACCGGAGACCGATCCGCATCTGTTTTGTGCTGCCAAAGTGGTACGGTTTCCAATCGACAACGAGGTGATGCAGTTTGTTTTCCAACATTCTCCGCTGACCAAAAATGCCGGATTGGGAACTGATTTTACTTCGGTAACTACCAAAATTAACCTGCTCAACATTGGCAAGGCACAAATCCTTACCATTCCGGGTGAGGCACTTCCCAACATCGGTTTCTACCTGAAAAGAAAGATGAATACCGAACAACCCTTCATTTTCGGACTGACCAACGACGCCTTTGGTTACATCCTGACAAAAGAGGATTTCAAGGGATTTGAACGTTACAACTATGTCAGTCGTACCTCACTGGGTGAACAGACCGCAGATATTCTGGAGACTGAAGCCTTGAGCCTGGTCAAACAAAGTCCGGCACCGATCCGTTAAAGGGGGATCGGTGAAATCGGCCTTTCTGACCTCCGGCAACTGAAGAGACCGTCAGCACTTGAATTGGCAATTTTCTGTTCCTGTTTTTGAGCTCTTGGCGGAGATTGGCTATTTTTGGTTGAAAGGCACTGGATCCATGGTCGGAAGTCGGACCTATTCAATTCCACCGTTTTTCCATCCAGCCCTTAGGCGGTGGAAAATTTTGAGAGAGTTCGGAAATGGTTCCTTCAGACCCTACATTAAATCTTCAAACGGATGAAAGAAATGATTCAACGACGCAAATTTATCGGGAGAAGCGCTGCAGTGCTTGCCGCGGCTCCTTTGATGGTTTCTCCTGTGGCAGCTCAAACCAAAGGCAAACCAATTGCCGGCAGGAAGCGGCTGGCGCTCGTCGGGACCGGTGACCGGGGAACCAGCATGTGGGGAAAGTCTGTGCTGGACGAGTACAGCGACTATGTGGAATATGTTGCCCTCTGCGACATCAACCTCAAAAGGGCAGAGGCGGCAGCCAAATTGCTGGGACTTTCGGTCAAGTGTTACCCTGCCGGGGATTTTGATGCCATGATCAAAGAGACACGGCCGGATGTGGTCATCGTCACCACCACCGACTGCTTTCACGAAAAATACATCGTTCGGGCCATGGAACTGGGTTGTGATGTCATCTCAGAGAAATCCATAGCTACGGAAGCTGCACAATGTCAGCGGATCGCGGATACGGAAGCCGCTACCGGACGTAAGGTCAACGTGGGTTTCAACGTCCGGCACATGGCCGAATCAATTGAGATGAAGAAGCTCCTGATGTCGGGTGAATTGGGCAAGGTGATCTCCATCGATTACCACGAACACCTGGATACCTCGCACGGTGCCTCCTATTTCAGAAGATGGCACGGAAAGAAGGCCTATTCCGGCACACTGTTGCTGCACAAAGCCTCACACCATTTTGACCTGATCAATTGGCTGCTTGATGCCGAACCCGTGGAAGTTCAAGCCGTGGGCAAACTGGCATTTTATGGACACAACAGTCCATTCCGTGGCAGGACTTGCCGGGATTGCCGACATACTGCCCAGTGCAGTTTTTATTGGGACATCACCAAAAGTCCCAGGATGATGGCTTTGTATGTGGATTGTGAACAGGTGGATGGTTACCACAGAGACGGATGTGTGTTTGACAACGAGATTGACATCTATGACACCAGTTCCGTCCAGGTGGAATACAACAACGGCACTCAACTGACCTACACGATGCACACCTTTCTGCCCTACGAAGGACAAAAGATCTCATTCTCCTGCGAATTGGGGCGGCTCGACGTCAACATCAATTACAGTCAGCCCTGGAATGTGGAGGCAACCTATGAGTTCCGCCTGACCAAAGACCGCAGCACGACCCGCTACTGGACCCTGAAACCGGGAGAGGGAAGTCACGGTGGTGCCGATCCGCATTTGCGGGAATTGATGTTTAAACCAGGGGCAAAGGATGAATTCAACTCCAGAGCCGATAGTCGCGCCGGCATCCTCTCGAGCCTGATCGGCATCGCTGCCCGGCAGTCCATCGAGACCGGACTGAAGGTGAAAATTGCCGATCTGGTCAAATTCCCGCGTGTCTGGAGAGGTTGATGCTTTGTTTTTATATAAGTATTTGATATATAATTGATTATAAATTATTGGATATGAGTTTATTGAAATCAATCGGACGATATGGATTCCTGTTTGTGCTGCCGGCAGTGGGATTGATGGGCCTCCAGGGGTGCTTGCGCCATACGAATGAGGATCCCTCCGTCCAGATCACGCAGGGGAGTTACAACCATGATCTGGACAACAACGACAATTTTTCACCCGATGGGAAATGGTTGGTCTATGATACCCGTACGGGGGTCGGTGGAATCGGCGGTTCTCCTTCTGTCGAACGGGTGAATGTGGAAACGGGAAAGATCGAAGTTCTGTTTTCGGTAAGTGACAACCACGATTGGGGTCCGGGTGCGGGCGCCGTTAGTTATCACCCGACAGAGAACAAGGTCATTTTTATTCACGGTCTGCCCAAATGTACCCAAAACAATCCTTACCAGCAGTGGCGACGGACAGGCGTCATCGTGGAGGACAACCATCCCAACGTTCCCATTTACATGGATGCCCGTGACATGACCATGCCCTATACTCCCGGCGCCTTGCGGGGAGGTACACATCGCCACGAATGGAGTAAGGATGGCAAATGGGTGGGTTACACCTACAACGATGCCCTGATGCAAATCATTGAGGAGATGACAGGCAAGAAGGTCAATCTACGCACCATTGGTGTCTCCACCCGGTTGAAACCGGTTAACGTGGACAACAATGGCGATGGGGAGAACATCAGCAGCGACTGGTTCAGTGTGTTGGTCGTCAGGGTCGTTCCGGAGCCCAAGCCGGGAAGTGATGAGATCTCCAATGCTGCTTCTGACAGTTGGATCGGCACCGGAAGTTATGTAACTGCTACCGGGAAAAGGCAGGTGGCTCGGGCTTTCCTTGGCAAGGTAAGGGATAAAAACAACCGTCCGGTGGATGAACTATTCGTGGTGGACATCCCGGATTCCATCAATGTGCCGGGTGAGTATGGTCCGCTGGAAGGTACTGCCGACAACTTTCCGATGCCGCCCAAAGGTACGGTACAGCGTAGGCTCACCCATACCGATGAAACGGCACATCCCGGATGCGGCGGTGTGGTCCGGTCTTCCTCGGATGGCAAGTGGATCGCTTTTTTGAAGGCGGATGACA
>JAJTBP010000453.1 GCA_021286825.1 Marinilabiliales bacterium
ACAAAAAATTAGTTCTGTCCAAAAGTAGAAATAATTTATCCAAAATCAGACACCCCGGGATTTGAGCGATGGGAAGTCTGCAGAAGGATGAAGCCAAGGAAGCCGTTGCCCATGGATGACCTCTTTTTTGGCTTTTCCCCCATTCAATTGTCTATGGTCAAGGGCTGTGATACAGACGATTCGGTTGTCTTTGCACTGAAGACGAAGCCCTCCGATTCACATTCTTCGGATGGGGTTATTCTATTTTTAACGGGGGATCGCAATCACTTGTTTTTCCGCATCTCATAGACCACCGTTTTCACCGATTCTGCCCATTCCGACTGGGATTTGGACTTATCGAAGGTCTGCCAGGGAATGGGTTTGCCAAAGGTGATGGTAAATTGCCCACCCCGCTGCCGGAACATTTCGTGTGGCAGCAGAAACATCTCCAGGTTGATCTTCAGACCGATGAATTTCCTGAAATTGGCAAACCAGTAAAAGAAGGAGGAATTCTGGCCGCTGATGAAGACCGGTACCACATCTCTTTGGTATTCAGTAGCCTTCTGGATAAAATGTTTGTTCCATTGCAAATCGGCTATCACTCCTTTCTTGCGCCTTGAGGCCAATCCGGCCGGAAAAATCATGATCTGATCGTCCGATGCATAGGCCTCATGGATCGCTTGCGCCGAATTTCGCTGATTGCCAAATTTGTTGATCGGGATGAACAATTCTGCCAATTGCGGGATCTTGGAAAGTTCATCCCTGGCCAGGGTCCGTGTGGGCCCCAGAAAACGGTGTGAACTTTCCAGCAGGATCAGTCCGTCAAAACCTCCCAGCGGATGGTTCGAGGCGAGGATGTAGCGCCCATGGGGGTCGAGAAGTTCCGTCCCCTTGTAGTCAAAGCGCACCTCGCAATAGTCGAGTACTTTCCGGATGAACGCGCTGCCACGATCTTCTCCGTATCGGTCCATGATCTCGTTGATCTCACGAATGTGCAGCAATCGGTTCAACAAACCATAGACAAACCCCGGAATGCGGTTGGCCAGTTTGCTGTTCTTCGCGGCAATGATCTCTTTCAGGACAATGGATTTCATCTGCATGTATTTTTTATCCTTCGGTTAACGAATCGGACCCCAAGGCAGGATCGTCAACCGAAGAAAAAATTAAATATCAAATAATCAATTTATTATAAAAAAATAAGAGGGCAGGCCTCAGGACTCAAAAAGACCATCAACAGGCCTTGACACAAATCATCAATCGGCTCATTATCAATTGGTCAACCATACGTTATCAACAAGTTATCAACAGAAAAAATTAAAAAAATGCAAATTTTTGTTAACAAACTGTTGAGAAATAGTCTGGTGTAATAAAGTGTCACGTTTTGTCATAAAGTGTAATAGTATTAACTTTACAATCTGTCTGTAATGCATAGTTTCGATGATCACATTTTATGGCAAATATACTGCAACCGTTGACGGCAAAGGGCGAATCGTTCTTCCGGCTACCTTCAAAAAGGAGTTGGGAGAGGTCGTTGACCCGCAGTTTGTCATCGAAAAGGAGATCAACGAGACCTGTCTGAACATCTATCCCTATGCCACCTGGCTAACAAAGATAGAAAGATTAAAAAGTAAACTGAATCCTGACAATCCGCTGCACAGCAAAATTCTCTCGCGGTACTACGAAGAAGTGGCAACGGTTACCATGGCTGAAAATGGCCGACTGAACATTCCTGATGAGATGCTTGCGTATGCCGGAATTACGAAAGAGGCGATCTTCACGGGTCAGGGCATGCGTTTGAGGTTATGGGAACCTTCGAGACATCAGCAATCCAGTCTTAGCGATGAAGAGTACACCCGGCTTTACAGGGAACTGTTGGGT
>JAJTBP010000081.1 GCA_021286825.1 Marinilabiliales bacterium
ACAAAAGATATATGTTCCCACTCCGATTGCTGAATAGAAAGAAGCAAAGATAGAAGCCGTAGCATGATCCCCGAATGTCATGTTTACGGTTATGGATCTGTCAATGTGAGATTCGGTCAGGTCAGCGGATGCCTGAATTTGTAACGGATCCCCAAGAAACCAGAGTGCATCAAACAATGGATAGAGTCCGATATCCAACAATGCACCTCCTCCCAAGAGTGGGTTGAGCAATCTTCCTTCCGGGTCATAAGGAGAACGATTGAAGCCAAACCATCCGTTGATGTGGAGAATCTTTCCCAGTTCCCCGGATTGAACGATCGCATACGCATCCCGGTAGGAAGGCTGATGCGGCGTTGTCAGAGCCTCCATCAAAAACCTGTTGCCGGTCACAGCCGCATCCACCATGCTTCGGACCTCTTCGGCATTCATCCCAAATGCCTTTTCGCAAAGGACAGCTTTCCCATGTTTGAGGCACAGCAAGGTATGTTCAGTATGGAAGACGTGTGGTGAGGCAACGTAGACAACATCCAGTTCCGGATCGGATACCAACGCTTCGTAGGAGCCATAAGCTCTTTCAAACTGATGCTCCCTGGCAAATGCGGTGGCTCGTTCCAAGTCTCTGGATCCAACGGCCCATAACCGGACATTTGGCAATTCGCGAATCTCCTGAACGAATTTGGCGGCAATCCGCCCGGGAGCCAGGACTCCCCAACGATAGGTTTTAGACATGGATTTGTATTTGGTTGAGACGAAGGAAAGAAAAGCATGGATAAAAAAAAATACCTTCCGGTGAAAGAAGGTATTTATTATTCGATGGAATGAACGATCACTTGAGGGTAGATTGTTCGTATTCTTTTGATTTGAACAAATTCATGAAAAAGGATTTGGATGCTTGAGTCTGCGGTTCTGCAGGATTCTTGATGATAAATTTGCTCGCAAAGTCAGATTGTCTGACTTCCTTGATGATTTCCTGACGACGTTTGGAAATAACCGAGTCTGTCTTGGGTGACCAAAAATTCAGAATGACCAGTTTTTCATAGACACTCTTGTGCTGTGCCAACAACCATTCATATACACTTTGTTCAGCATAGACATGGTGGATGTCATGGCCCTCCCCTTTCAAAACAGAAAATTTTGGGCGTGATCCCTGTTCCTGCATGGCGGCTACCATTTCCGTTGAGCGGGTCAATTTCACTTTCCGGTCTTTTTCACCATGAAATACCCAGGTGGGCATATCTTTGATTGTTTCCGCCATATCCGGCCGTCCTCCGCCGCAAAGCGGCATGATTGCAGCAAAGAGATGGGGATAACGGGAAGCCAGGCTCCATGTTCCGAATCCACCCAGACTCATGCCTGTGAGATAGACCCTGGAAGGATCCACATGATATTTGGCAAGGATTTCGGAATAAAATGATTCAAACCAGTCACCGTATACCCAGTTCCTGTTAGACGGACATTGCGGCGAAATGACAATGGCATCCACTTGCATTCCCCTGTCAAGATAGAAAGGAGGTCCATATTTCTTCAATCTGTCCAGATTTTTGCCTTTACAGGAACTACCATGCAGATAAATAATGAGGGGCCATTCCTTGCCAATCGACTCCTGATACCCATTTGGCACATAAGCCAAATAAGGATAAGTCTTGGATTTTTCTTTTGTTTGTTGTGGGTTTGATGCAATTGCCACGGACCCTGCAAAGAGGATTCCGGCAAAGATCAAGGTCAACATTTTTCCAATCATGCTATCCATATTTAGTTCAAAAACAAAGCAAAGATAGGGTTTCTTGCCAAAGTTTCCCGGCAATAACACTTTTTAACGTTTCGCAATTTTTGCAAACCATTGTATGTCAACCTCTTTCCGAAGCAAATTTTAACACTTCCCGGTAGAAGCAAGGGTCAAAACATCAAATCAACGATCTCTCTTTCAGCAAAAGCGACATCTCTCTTTGCGTCTCCATCGCAACTTTTCCAGCCATTTCGGCAAAATCCGATCCTGTAGAAGCGTAGAGGATGGCTCTGGAAGAATTGACAAGCAAACCGCATTCCTCATTCAGTCCATGACGGGCTACCTCCTGCAGGCTTCCTCCCTGGGCTCCCACTCCCGGTACCAGCAAAAAGTGGTTGGGAATGATCTTGCGGATACCGCCCAGTTCTTCAGCTTTCGTGGCACCGACAACATACATCATTTGGCGGTCGTCGGCCCATTGTTGAGACTTGTGTAGGACTTTTTCAAAAAGTTTGTTTCCCTCCTGATCGGTCAGGTATTGAAAATCAAATGCCCCTTTGTTGGAGGTCAGCGCAAGCAGAATGACCCATTTCCCCAAATAAGCCAGAAAAGGGGTTACAGAATCTTCTCCCATGTAAGGCGCTACGGTCACCGCATCAAAATCCATCTCTTCGAAAAAGGTCCTTGCGTACATGGAAGAGGTATTGCCGATGTCGCCTCTTTTGGCATCGGCGATCAGAAAAATCTCCGGGTAGTTTTCCCTCAGGTAGTGTACTGTTTTGGATAGGCTGTTCCATCCCGAAGTTCCCCGCGACTCATAAAAGGCCAGATTGGGTTTGTATGCCACCGCAAAAGGAGCCGTTGCATCAATGATCTGTTTGTTGAAATAAAAGAGCGGATCCGACGTATCTTTGAGAAAGGAGGGGATTTTTTGAATGTCCGTATCCAATCCGACACAGAGAAAGGATTGTTTTGCTCGAATTTGCGAAAAGAGTTCTGCTTTATCCATGACACAAAGAATAATAAGGTTATTGAAATCCTCTGGATGGGGCCAGCTTTAGCCAAACCACCATCAGAGTTCTGATTCTTTTAATCTTTCCACGTTCTCCTCGTAACGAAGCTTGTCGATGATCTCTCCGATATCCCCGTCCATGATGGCTGGAAGATTGTAGAGTGTCAATCCGATGCGATGATCAGTTACCCGACCCTGGGGGTAATTGTAGGTACGGATTTTGGCGGATCGGTCTCCTGTAGAAACCATGGTCTTCCGCCTGCCTGCAATGTCATCCAGGTATTTCTGGTGTTCCATGTTGTAGATACGGGTACGAAGTTCTGTCATTGCCTTGGCCAGGTTCTTGATCTGGGATTTCTCATCCTGACAGGTGACCACAATTCCTGTGGGAAGGTGGGTCAGACGAATGGCTGAATAGGTGGTATTGACACTCTGTCCACCAGGACCTGATGAGCAATAAGTATCTTTTCGGATATCACTCTCCTTCAGTTCGATATCAAATTCCTCCGCTTCCGGCAAAACCGCAACGGTGGATGCAGAGGTATGGATGCGTCCCTGGGTTTCGGTCTGTGGTACCCTTTGCACGCGATGGACGCCAGATTCGTATTTCAGCAGTCCATAGACGTCCTTTCCGGTTACCTTGGCCACCAATTCCTTGTATCCTCCCGATGATCCCTCTGATGTATTGGTCACCTCGAGCCTCCAGCCCATCCTGTCACAGAATTTGGAATACATCCGAAACAGGTCTCCTGCAAAGATAGCCGCCTCGTCCCCACCGGTTCCGCCCCGAATTTCGAGAATGGCATTCTTGCTGTCTTCCGGATCGGCGGGAACCAGCAACATTTTGATCTCTTCCTCAAATGTATCAACCTTTGATTCATTGTCGGCCAGCTCTTCCCGGGCCATTTCCCGCAATTCTTCATCCGTTTCGTTTTCCAGGATGGCCCTTGCCTCCTCCATATTTTGAAGAAAACTTTTGTAACGGCTAAAAGCGGCAACGAGTGCATCCAGTTGTTTGTATTCCTGATTCAGCCGGACATATCGTTTCATGTCTTTCATGACCTCCGGATCGGAGATTTGCTGGCTGACCTCGTCAAACCTGATTTTGATGCCTTCAAATTTCTCTAGCAACGAAGTATCGGACATATGGGTATTAATTTATCAGAATGAATAATAATGGATTGAAATGGATATCAGACTTGATGGGGCCAAGCTAATATTCAAAGGTTCCATAGGGGGAACGGATGGTCACTTTCTTCCCCTCGAAAGGTTCAACCCTGCCGATCACCTTGGCTTCGATGCCATAGGAGGAGGATATTTGCAGGATGTCATCCGCAATCTCCTCTTTTACATACAGTTCGAGGCGGTGTCCCATGTTAAATACCTTGTACATCTCATGCCAATCCGTCTGACTGAATTCCTGAATCAATCTGAAAAGTTCAGGGATTTCAAAGAGATTGTCCTTAACCACATGGACGTTGTCAACGAAGTGAAGCACCTTGGTCTGGGCTCCCCCCGAGCAATGGATGATGCCATCCACAGAGGAACGGTAACGGTCCAAAATTTGCCGAACGACCGGAGCATAGGTCCGGGTCGGGGAAAGAACCAGTTGACCTGCATCCAGGCCTGGAGCGGCTACCCTATCGGTCACTTTGAGCTTTCCACTATAAACCAAATCCCTTGGAAGGGAGGGATCAAAACTCTCGGGATATTTATCGGCCAGATAATGGTCAAAGAGGTCATGCCGGGCAGAAGTCAGTCCATTGCTACCCATCCCCCCATTGTAAAAATCCTCGTAGCTGGCCTTTCCATAGGAGGACAACCCGATGATTACATTTCCGGGTTTGATCCGGTCAGCAGAGATCACTTCGGACCGCTTCATCCGGCAGGTAACCGTTGAGTCCACAATGATCGTGCGCACGAGGTCGCCTACATCAGCCGTCTCCCCTCCTGTCAGGTGGATCGATATCCCAAGTTCCTGCATTTTTTCGCAAAACTCCTCCGTACCCCGAATGATGGCTGCAACCACCTCTCCCGGAATCAACTGTTTGTTTCGCCCAATGGTGGAGGAGAGCAGAATATTGTCTGTAGCGCCCACACAAATCAAATCGTCCAGATTCATGACAATCGCGTCCTGGGCTATGCCTTTCCATACATTCAGGTCACCTGTCTCCTTCCAATAAAGATAGGCCAGTGATGATTTGGTGCCGGCTCCATCGGCATGCATGATGTTGCAATATTCCGGGTCATTGCCCAGAATATCTGGTATAATCTTGCAGAAAGCCTTCGGGAACAATCCTTTATCGATGTGTCGAATGGCTTCGTGCACATCTTCCTTGGAAGCAGATACGCCTCGGCGAATGTATCTTTGGTGATTTTCCATTTCGACGGCAAAAGTACAACAAATTTGGCTAGTGAAGAAGCAAACGGAGATTTTGACTGTGTAATGCTACCTATGGTTCCCGGAATTTTTCCCTGTATTCGGAAGAGGTGACCTTGAATTCGGTTCGACGGTTGTATCGGTGACAGATCTCCCGTTCCTCTTCCTTTTTGAGGGATTCAATGTAGGTGCAGGTAAGTTGTTGCCCTCTTCTCAGAAATGGATTGCTTTTTGCCATGGAAGCTGTAACCGTTTTGGGCCCTTTCTCTCCGTACCCCTTGGCCATCAGTCGGGCTTGTTGAATGCCCTTGGAGATGAGATAATCGACCACCGATTGCGCCCGTTTTTGTGACAGAATCTGGTTGTCGGCATCATTTCCCCGGCAATCGGTATGGGACATCAGTTCGATGGCAACCGTAGGATTCTGTTTCAAAAGGGAGACCAGCGTATCCAAAGAGGCAATGGAGGAGGGCAACAGGTCCCACTTGCCAACTTCGTAAAAAATATTCTCAACATTGATTGGCCTGTCCACCGGTGTCAATTCCAATCGAACGTCGAAGTATTTGGCTTCTTCAAGACCTACGGTAGAGATCGATGACTTTGCATTGAGAAATCCCTTCTTGTTTGCCGTCAACAGATATTCAACGCCAGGTTTGAGTTTGTATCGGAAGGACCCATTGTCTGCCTTCATTCGAAGCATGGTTCCGTCGGTTCCAATCAAACGGATGATCGCACCCTCGACAGCCTCGCCAGTCTCTTTGTTGTAGATTTTCCCCTCCACTCCAAATGTTTTGGGTGGCAAGACAAATGAGTAGATGTCGTCGCCCCTGCTTCCATCCCTGAAACTCGAAAACATGCCCCTCTCCTCCCCGGTATAGAAAGAGATGGCAAAATCATCACCGGTTGAATTGATTGGAGCGCCCATATTTTCTACTTTCCAGTGATCATTCTCCTGGGGTGTCGCTTTGAAAATATCCAATCCACCCAACCCAACGTGTGAATCTGAAGAAAAATAGAGTTCACCGTTGTCCCGGATGAAAGGAAACACCTCATTTCCCTTGGTATTGATCTCCGGTCCGAGATTTCTTGGATTGGACCATTTGCCATCTTTGGATTTTTCCGAACACCAAATATCCAATCCTCCGTATCCGCCTGGACGGTCAGATACAAAATAGAGCTTATCCCCTTCCGGTGTGATGGCCGGATGAGCCGTCATCAGGCTATCGTTGCCAATCTGCATCTTGACAGCTCTTCCCCAACTGCCACTGATAATGGTGGATTCGTAAATACTGACCCTTGCATCCTCACCTTTAATTGAAAGGGATCTGGTAAAATAGAGCCGGGTACCCGATTTGTCGAAGACGGCTGCCCCTTCATCATCGGGGGTATTGACCATTTGGGCTTCGTCAATTCTTTTGGGAGTATCCCATTTTTTCTTCTCGGCATTGTAGACGGACCGGAAAATATCTGCATTGAATTCCCCTGTCACCATGCTTTTTTTCTTGCCCGTTGATTCGTCGCGTGCCGATGTGAAGATCAGTTCTGTCTCTATCAATCCGGGAAAGACCGCGGCATAATCAGACCATCTGGAGTTGATTTCCCGAAGATTTTCAACATGAAACGAGCTTTTCTCTTTCAGGAGTTCGGGTGCTGCATGACAGGATTGGATGCCATTGAGCGCCCGCTCATCGCCTGGTAGGAAGGTGAGGAATTTTTGATAATTGCGGATCGCTTCCGGATATTTGCCTATCGAACGGAGCACTTCTGCGTAGTGCAAGTAAACCGTCTTGTCGGCCGGCTCCAGATAGGTGGCACTCTTGAAATAACTTTCGGCTTGACGATATTGTCCTACCCTGTAAAAACCTTCGGCAATCTGCAATTGGACAAAGGCTTTGTTCTCTCGTCCTTTGGTTTTGGGATAGGCTTTTCGGTAAGCGTTGATGCTTTTGTAATACTCACCGTTTCGAAATGAGACCGCGGCCTGTTTTGCCTGGCGCGAAGCTGCACAGCCTGCCAGCAGCAGACATGCCACCAGAAATGTAGCAGGAAGAGTGGATCGGATCATTTTTCTCATTGCGGTTTCAATGCCAACAGGCAACATCACAACTTGTTACGTCAGGATAGGCAAATTGTTGCCTAACGACAAATATAAAGCAATTGGGAGAGAAATTCTCAGGAAAGCGGTATCTTTGCAAAAACTAAACGTTTGAATATGTTACAAGCAGAAATTCACACCGCAAAAGGTGTTATGAAAGTAGATTTCTATGAGAAGGATGCGCCGGGGACTGTTGCAAACTTCGTCAAATTGTCCAGGATGGGCTTCTACGATGGTTTAACCTTTCACCGGGTGATCCCTGATTTTGTGATACAAGGGGGATGCCCAAAAGGAACCGGCGTGGGTGGTCCTGGCTATACCATTCCCTGCGAACTGACCGGAGACAATCAATATCACGACCGGGGCGTACTGTCTATGGCTCATGCTGGCCGCAATACAGGTGGTTCACAGTTCTTTATCTGTCATAGCAGAGCCAACACCAAACACCTGGATCGCAACCATACCTGCTTTGGTAAGGTTGTCGAAGGTTTGGATGTAATCGATGCGATCCGTATGGGTGATAAAATTGAAAAAATTGTCATCCTGGAATCCTAAAGAGAGGTGATAAGATAAATGTTTGAAGAGCCGGCATTTCCAATTTGCCGGCTTTTCTTTTTTTGTTTGCCTGAAGGAAGGATTAATTTGCCAATTGATGGGTTGGACCGCTCGTCAATCCTAATTTTATAATGTAAATTTGCACCCTAATTTTTTGATATGGGATTGAAAGAAGAGATTTTGCGCCGGAGAACTTTTGGTATTGTCAGTCACCCTGATGCGGGAAAAACGACCCTGACAGAGAAATTGCTGCTGTTTGGAGGTGCGATTCATGTCGCAGGGGCTGTAAAGAGCAACAAGATCAAAAAGGGAGCCACCTCGGATTTCATGGAAATTGAAAGGCAAAGGGGGATCTCCGTAGCCACTTCCGTCATGGGATTCGAATATGGGGGTTACAAGATCAACATCCTTGACACACCCGGACACCAGGACTTCCAGGAGGATACCTTCCGCACACTGACGGCTGTGGACAGTGTGATCATTGTCATCGATGCTGCCAAAGGCGTTGAGCCTCAAACCGAGAAACTGATGAATGTTTGTCGGATGCGCAAGACCCCGGTCATCATTTTCATCAACAAAATGGACCGTCCCTCGGGAGACACCTTTGATCTGCTGGATGACATCGAGAAACAACTGATGATCAAAGTCAGACCTTTGAGCTGGCCGATCAACAACGGACCTGAATTCAAAGGGGTGTACAACATCTATCAGAGCAGCCTGAGTCTCTTTCAACCCAGCATCACAGACATCAGCGAAGGCATCAGTTTTGCATCACTTGAGGATCCAGAGTTGGACAAGTACATTGGAAATGACGCTGATGTTTTGCGCGATGACCTGGAGATGGTAGAGGCCGTTTATCCCTCTTTTGAACACGCGGATTATCTCGCAGGGGAGTTGGCACCTGTCTTCTTTGGTAGCGCCTTGTATAATTTTGGTGTGCGTGAGTTATTGGATTCTTTCGTCCGACTGGCTCCATCACCCAGACCCAAAATGTCAGAAGAACGACTGGTAAATCCGGAAGAAGAACCATTTACCGGATTTGTATTCAAGATTCATGCGAACATCGATCCCAACCACAGAAGTCGGATTGCCTTTGTAAAAATCTGTTCCGGAACATTCGAAAGAAACAAGAACTACAAGCACATCCGGTTGGCCAAACTCTTCAAGTATTCGAGTCCGACTGCGTTTATGGCAGATAAGAAAGAGATCATTGAAAATGCCTACCCCGGTGACATCGTGGGTCTGCCCGATACCGGCAATTTTGTGATCGGAGATACCCTGACCGAAGGAGAAACACTTCACTACAAGGGCATCCCATCATTTTCTCCTGAGATCTTCCGATACATCGAAAATGCCGATCCAATGCGATCCAAGCAATTGGCCAAGGGAGTAGATCAACTGATGGACGAGGGAGTTGCCCAACTTTTCACCAGTCAGCTGAATGGACGTAAGATCATTGGGACGGTGGGTGCGCTGCAGTTCGAGGTCATCGAATATCGGCTCGAGCACGAATACAACGCCAAATGTCGCTGGGAATCCATTTCTCTTTACAAAGCCTGCTGGATTCAGAGTGAAGAGAAGGCCGTTCTGGAAGACTTCAAAAAAAGAAAATACAACAAGATGGCGACCGACAAGCAAGGAAGAGATGTCTTTCTGGCTGATTCTCCCTTTATATTGGATATGGCCCAGCGGGATTTCCCAAAAATCAAATTTCATTTCACTTCCGAGTTTTAGATTTGATTTGTCTCAAAATAAATTGCCCCGGAATGAAACCATCCCACTGGATTCGGTTGAAATTCCGGGGCAATTGCTTTTCTTTGTTGTTCAATTAATCACTACTACATGAAAAAACCTTTTATCGTTCTGCTATTTCTGATGTGGTTGTTGCCAGCATTGGCTCAAACGCCTCCCAACGCCATTGCCAATCAGGAAGAGATCATTTATGGCCGGAAGAATGGCATGGCTTTGACCATGAATGTGGTTACCTCCAAGGTTCCCTCCAATCACCGGGGCATCATCCTGGCCATCAGTGCTGGGTTACAATCCAACTTTGATACGGCGAAGGAGTGGTCGATGACCATTGCCCAACCATATCTGATGAAAGGGTATACCGTTTTTGCCGTTTGTCACGGATCTGCTCCCAAATACACCATTCCAGAAATTCTCGAGGATATGCACCGTGCGGTGCGTTACATCCGTTTCAATGCCGGTAAGTTTGGCATTGATCCCGATAAGATTGGGATGAGCGGCGCCTCCTCAGGCGGTTATTTGTCACTGATGATGGGTTCGACCGGAATGGAAGCCGATCCCAATGCCAAAGATCCGATAGACAGGGTTCCGGGGAACATCCAGGCAGTGGCTTGTTTCTTCCCTCCCACCGACTTCCTCAATTTTGGTCAAAAAGGTACGGTTTCTCTGGGGACAGGCCAACTTGCCGATTTCAAAGCTGCCTTCGATTTCAAGACCTGGAACAAAAGCCTGAAATGCTTTGAGACCGTGACAGATCAGGCAAAACTGCTGGAAATTGGCCGCGAGATCTCACCGATTTATCATCTCTCTGCCCATTCTGCTCCTGCTTACATTGCCCATGGTGATGCGGATGAGTTGATTCCGCTTCAGCAATCTGAATCCATCATCAGCCGCATGAAGGAGTTGAATGTTCCTTGTGAATTGGTGATTAAAAAAGGGGGAATGCACAAAGTCTGGCCGGACATGGTCAATTACCTGATCGCATTTAGCAATTGGTTTGATGAAAAGCTAAAATAGCCGGGATGCACGAACGAGAAAGGGGGCAATTCAGATGATGATTGTCCCCTTTCTGTTTCAGAGCATTCGGTCTGATTCCAGTTTCTCGCGACATTTTTTGCACAAATGTTGGGATTTTTGATCGATGTCCTCCACGTAGGTACTTGAACGCATCACACATTCCGGATCAATGCAATGAATGAGTCCGAATGTGTGTCCCAATTCGTGAATCACCTCTTTCTTGAAACGCTGGATCAAGATATTCTCATCCTTGAAGATTCCGTATTTTTCGTTTCTGAGTCGGTAGATGGATGCGATACCAGCCCTTCCGTTGAGATAGGCCTGACCGAAGATGAAGGTAAGGATCGGGATAAAGAGATCGACGTTGAAGATGCCCAAGGTTTTTTCACCCGCTTGTCCAAAATCGGCATCCACTTTCTTCAGTAGAGCATAACCGTCGTACTGTCTTCTGTTGGGATCGTAATAATGGCTCAGGTCCAGGTGACCCTCGCGGGTCCAGATTGGCAGTTCGAAAGCACGTTCCACATCCGCACTGATTTTTTCCAGAAGAGACTTTTCAAAAAAGCCAAAAGAAATCAGATTGATCTTTTCAAATTTCATTCGATGGGGATTGTGTGCGGAAGATGGCCTGGGGTGTGATGAAACCGTCTGTTACCGGGGTTGTTTCAGGTCGTACTTTTTGATTTTGTTGTACAGCGTGACCCGGTCTACTTTCAACGCTTTGGCCGATGCCGAAATGTTCCAATTGTATTTGTTGAGTATGGACAGAATGTGCTTTTTCCCCAGATCATCCAGGCTCTCGAATGCCGGAGAGCTCTTCTCTTTTGCCATGGGTAGATCCTTTAGCTGGATACGTTTGCCATTGCCAACCACCAAAGCCCGTTCAATCATGTTCTCCAGTTCCCTGATGTTACCCGGAAAGGGGTAATCCTCAATCCTTTGCAGGGCAGCCTTGTCGATCGGGATGATGGGCCGGTTCATTGAAGTACAGTATTTTCGGATGAAATGGTCTACCAGCAAAGGAATGTCTTCTGTCCGTTCCCTCAAGGGTGGTACGTTGATGTTGACCACATTGAGTCTGTAAAAGAGATCTTCGCGGAACAGACCCTTTTCCACCATGCTTTTGAGGTCCCGGTTGGTAGCGCAGATCACCCTGAAATCGGATGTGATCTCCTTGGTGCCACCTACCCGCATAAAGCTCTTGGATTCCAGGACACGCAGAAGTTCAACCTGCATCTTGGGCGAAATGGTTGCAATTTCATCCAGAAAGATCGTACCACTGTCGGCCATCTCAAAACGACCTTTGCGGTTGTAAACGGCCCCCGTAAAGGCTCCCTTTTCGTGCCCAAAAAGTTCACTTTCCAGAAGACTTTCAGTCAAGGCACCGCAATGTACACTCACCATCGGATAGAATTTTCGAGGGGAATTGGCATGAATGGCTTTGGCGACCAGCTCTTTGCCTGTACCACTCTCGCCAGTGATGATGACTGAAGCATTGGATTGGGCCACACTCTCGATTTGCTGAAAGACATCCTGCATGGCCTCGCTCTGTCCGATCATGTCCTCGATATTCTGGAGGGAGACGACTTTTTCTTTCAGCATTTCATTCTCTTCCAGAAGGATGATCTGTTTGGAGGCATTTCGGATGAGGTGGGAAAGATCGTCCGGATCGAAGGGCTTGGTGACATAATCGTATGCGCCATCCTTAAGCGCCTGGACGGCGGTATCAACTGTAGCAAAAGCCGTCATGATGATGACGATGGCATCGCTCTTGAGTGATTTGATTCGTTTGAGCATTTCTAGTCCATCCATACCCGGCATCTTGATATCGGCCAGGATGATGTGAAAACTTTCATTCTGAAGCTTGGACAACGCCACTTTTGCATTTTCGGCACATTCCACCTGGTATCCGTCTTCAATAAACCAGTTATACAAGGAGTCTCTCACGGACTCTTCATCATCCACGATGAGGATAGAAATTTGTCTGGCCATTCGATAATGGGTTTAGTTCTTTAAAAGTGGTAAGGTGATGGAGAGGGTGGTTCCTTTCCCCCTTTCCGATTTGACTTCGGCTTTCCCTTTGTGATTCTGAATGATGCCATGAACGATGGCCAATCCGA
>JAJTBP010000454.1 GCA_021286825.1 Marinilabiliales bacterium
CCGGTGAAGGCTGTCATAGGTGGATTCTTTCACCCTTTCCGGCAGTCCTGTTTCGTCGTAATCTGCTTCCCTGATGAGATTCTGATGGATATCGTATGCAAATTGGGATCGGAGGGCAGGAGCCTTCCCTTTTTCTGTAATGTAGTTGGCAACCAACAACTCTCCATCGTAAACATAGCTTAAGAGATAGGAGAGGCTATCCTTTTTTACATAACAACGTTTGGATTTTCTCTTGCCGTTTTCAAAATCATATTCCCACCTGCGGATCAGAGAGCCATCCGTGTTGTAACTTGCCTGACTGGTGATCCATCCCTCCTCATCAAAAAAGATGACCGTCTTTGACTCGCCCTCCTTGTTGTACAATGTTTCGGAGAGTGACCGGCCGCTTCCTTTCAGATTGGCTCTGTCACGGTCACTGGAGATCCCCTTTTGCCCGTGAGGCCGGCAAAGGGAACAGGAGAGTGCAAGGAGGAGGAGCAAAAAGGGGCTAAGGCGATTCATGGGATCAATGGGAAACAGAGTCATCACCCGGGGAATGGGTGACAACCCTGTTTGATGTGCTTAGGACTTAGTATTTAAATCCCTTGCGTTTGTACAATGCAACATTGTAAGCTCCATATTCGTGAATGGTCAGCTCATTGGCGTTGTTCTTGGTAATGTGGTACTTGCCGGTGTCGGGCCAAGGGAATTTTGGTCCGCCAAGGGTTTCGATGCCAGAGAATTTGTTGCCATTGATGACAAAGGGTGCAATCACGTTGAAGAATCCCTTGGTCACGCTGCCATCACCATTCTTGTGTTGGAAGTTGGCGGCACCCACCAGATCAATGTAAACTTCATCGTTCTTGGTTCCCCAGTATTGGTCGGCCGTCATGGTCCACCATGCGGGGAAGGTACAATCTTCCGGACCATTTCCGGCGATAAAGCCGGATGGATGATCAACGGCCCACACCCAAGTCTGGCCTGATCCGCCATTTGTCAAGCCTTTCCAGGCTGGATCCTTGTCGAAGAAGGCATTGTCATTGCTGGCAATGGTAAAGGTGGTGGAATCACTGACCGTTCCGCCGTCACAGAAAGCAGTGTATTTCAATGTGTACTTGCCGGCGAAGGGGATATAGATGGTGTCGATGGCGCGATGGGTCGTTCCGGTTCCGTAGTCGAAAAACATGATGGTCCCGGGGGTTTTATTTTGGAGGACCACTTTGTTGGATCCTGCCGGATTCTGAACAATCGCAATCTTCAGATCGGAGGGAGCCAGGATGGTGCCCAGGGCATCTCTCTCTTCGATGGTCTGGCAGGCAGCGAGTAACAAGATGCCCAGCAAACTAAATAGGGTTGTTTTCATATATGGGTTTATTGTTTGGTTGAAACTAGAACATGAAATCGGCCGAATTGGTCCAGCCCGGATTTTGTACAAGGACTCCTTTTGAAAGCTGAACCTGGTCGTCCGGAATCATCAGGAATCCGCCGGTATCGGTGATGCGCTTGTCAATGTTGAAATAGAGGCCCCCACGATCCATGTCGATGGTGGTTTTGACGCTCATGTTGTAGATGACCGCACCGGTTTTGTTCTGTTTGATGATGGACCCAGCATCTTTTCCATACCAACGCAGCAGGTCGAAGTATCTCAGTCCTTCGAAAGCCAGTTCATGTCGTCTCTCTTCCTGGATGTTGGCAAGTGTCACGGGGACAGATGGCAGTTTCACCCTGCTGCGTACGGCATCCAGGTATTTTTGTGCCTGGCTGCTGCCCAATTCCGCACCCATCAGCATGACATCGGCCAGTCGAAGGATGATCAGGTTCTGGCTGTTGTCGAGCTGGATATCGTTGAGGGCACCATAAAGCTTCAC
>JAJTBP010000455.1 GCA_021286825.1 Marinilabiliales bacterium
GAGGATCGCAAAAAGGTCCTTGCATTCCAGACCGAGGTATTGAAGCGCAAGTCACAATTGTTGCCCATGCTGGAGCAGTTGGTCCGCGACAAGAAATATACCTTCCGGGCCCCGATTGAGACCATCTATGACTATTCCGTGATGGAATATTCCTTCTCGTTCTGGCAGTGGGGAAATGATGTCAAGTTTATACCGTCACTCCAGGCTACAGACAAGGAGATTTTTGATCACTGGCAGAAGATCAGTTCTGTCAACTATTTTGACATCGAGAGCGGAAAATCCACTGCTCCTTTCTTTGTCCAGGCACACCGCCAACTGGGTTATTATGCCTATGATCCCAAACCTTTCCGGAAGGTGATTCAAACCAAAGACATGCACGGATACATTGAAAAACTCTTCCTGGAGAAGGATCAGGTTTTGCCTTATGATCCGACGATGAGCAAACTGACGGACAAATACCTAAAGAAGGATGCCCGTCATGTGCTGATGATTTACGGCGGCGTGGATCCCTGGTCCGCATCTTCTGCCACGAAGGGAAAGAATCCTGAAGTGGTCAAACTGGTATTGCCTGCGGGCAGTCACAGAAGCCGGATATCCAATATGCCTGAACCGATGAAGGAACGGGCGGTGAAACAGATCAAACAATGGCTTGAACTCGAAAACTAAATCAAGATAAAAACAACGAGATGAAAAAAATGAAATGGACGATGTTGATCCTTGCGGGGATCCTTTGGAGCGGGCTGACCCATGCCCAAAACAGTTCAGATGCACAGCCCCAGAAAACAATGGAGCAGTTGCAGAAAGAAAATGAGCAGATGCTCAAACAAAAAAATGACTGGGCCAACTTCCAGCGCTACCGGGAAGACAATGCCAAGTTGGGTGATCCCAAAGCCAAAGAGTCAAGGGTTGTTTTCATGGGTAACTCCATCACCGATGGCTGGATCCGCATTTCTCCGGAGTTTTTTGAAGGCAAGTCGTACGTCGACAGAGGCATCAGCGGACAGACAACACCGCAGATGCTGGTTCGTTTCCGTGCTGATGTTGTGCAGTTGAAGCCGAAGGTCGTGCTGATTCTGGGGGGTACCAATGACATTGCCGGCAATACAGGACCTTCCACACTCGAAATGATTGAAGACAATCTTGCTTCCATGACAGAGATTGCTCAAGCCAATGGCATCAAGGTGATCCTCTGCTCTGTACTTCCCGTGTACGATTATCCCTGGCGCCCAGGAAAACAGCCTGCCGACAAGATCGTTGCCCTCAACCAATGGATGAAGGAATATGCGGGCAAGCACAAGTGCATCTATCTTGATTACTGGACGGCGATGGCCGATGAGCGAAAAGGATTACCTGCCAACTATTCCAAAGATGGCGTACATCCCAACAAAGAGGGTTACAAAGTGATGGAAGCCCTTGCGGAAAAGGCCATTCATCAGGCACTCAAGGGAAAGTAATTACTTTTTTTGCCAGACAGTGGCTTCGACCATTTTGAGTACTGACTTCCGTTTGTTGATCCTGATCACATAAGGGAAGGTTTGTATCTCACCGATCCGTTCAAATCGATCTTTCAGAATGGATTCGACGGTATCCATCCCGCGGACAGGCTCTGCAAGGCTTCTGAAGCCTCCCAGCCAGTTCGCGGGTTTTGTTTTCCCGGCATCCCAATCCCACGCCGTGGCTAGCACCAGGATCCCCTGTTCATTCAGCCTCTCATGGATTTGGCTCAGCAGGCGATTGGGTTGATAGATTTGATCCACTACATCATTCAGCAAGATGAGGTCATACCCACAGAAGAGCTCCTTCATGTTGGCGAAATCCGCTTGCAGGAATTGCACTTTGCCGGTC
>JAJTBP010000082.1 GCA_021286825.1 Marinilabiliales bacterium
AAACCCGTCTCAGGTCAAAGTCGTGCCCTGACCAGGCAAAGGAATTTGGCGCCACAAATCTCCGGCACTTTTGGTTCTTAAACGTGACCAAGCACCGAATGGGGTTGGTAAAGGGTTTCCAGTTCCGATCTTTCTGCTTCGGTGAGCCGGATCTGCCGTGCAGCTACTGCCTCTTCGAGATGACCGGGTTTGCTGGCCCCGACGATGGGTGCGGTAATGCCGGGCCTGGAAAGCACCCAGGCCATCGCCAGCGAAGCGGCAGAAATGTCTTTCCTCTTTGCCATCTCAGACAAACGGTCAACGATGGCGAAATCGGATTCGAGGTGGTACAGCTTCTTGCCAAACTCATCCGTCTTGGCCCGAAGTGTCTCCTCGGATGTCCTCGTCCGGTTCCCGCACAGCAGTCCACGTGCCAGGGGCGACCAAGGCAGAATCCCGATCTGCTGATCGAGGCAGAAGGGAATCATCTCCCGTTCTTCCTCCCTGTAGAGCAGGTTGTAATGGGGTTGCATGGAGACAAAGCGGGTCCAGCCATGCAGGTCGGCCGTGTATTGCGCCTTCACAAATTGCCAGCAATGCATGGAGGAGGCTCCGATGTACCTTGCCTTGCCTGCCTTCACAACGTCGTGAAGGGCTTCCATGGTCTCTTCTATCGGCGTTTCATAATCCCACCGGTGAATCTGGTAGAGATCCACATAATCCGTCTTCAGTCGCCTCAGGCTATTGTCGATGGATTGCATGATGTGTTTGCGGGAAAGTCCACCATCATTGGGCAGCTGACTCATGGGATGAAAGACTTTGGTCGCGATCACCACTTCGTCGCGTTTGGCCATATCGCGCAACGCATTGCCCAGAACCTCTTCACTGGCTCCGTAAGAGTACATGTCGGCTGTGTCAAAAAAGTTGATGCCAAATTCGAGGGCCTTCTGTATGAAAGGTCTGCTTTCCTCTTCGCTCAAGGCCCAAGGCCATCGTTCTGTGGGTCCTCCATAGGTCATGGTTCCCAGGCAGATGCGGGATACCTTAAGTCCGCTCTTTCCTAATCTGATGTATTCCATAAGGATGTATCTTGTTTGCTTTGTTTTAACGGATTCCTCTGACAGAATGGTTTCCCGAATCCCTCTTCAAAATTCGTCAAAATATGGTTTCAGCGTATCACCCGATGCCTATTTTTCATGGTGCGGGTGGTTTTGTGCGGATGGCCTCCTTCGACTGCCAGGCAGTGATTTTCTGTGAAAGGTTGGATTTTGTCCCTTCTCACAGCGCTTTAAGCAACTGGCACCTCCGCTTTTTGTCATCATTTTGTAACCCCATTGTAACGAAAATTTTACCAGTGCTGCTGATCTTTGTATCCCGAAGGATTCATCACCCAAGGCAATCGATCCACCTTGTCATAAGGCTGTTGCAGCGGAATACCTGATTTCTTGTAGTTTCTGTTACTTTCATCTGCCCTTGTTATGACCAGTATCTATCTTTTGATTGCTATCATTGTCCTGGCCTTCCTGTTCGATTACATCAACGGCTTTCACGATGCAGCCAATTCCATTGCGACCATTGTGTCGACAAAGGTGCTTACACCCATGCAAGCGGTATTGTGGGCTGCCTTCTTTAATTTTCTTGCCTACGCCATTTTTGAACTCAAGATTGCCGACACCATAGCGAAGGTAGTCGACACCCATGCGATCAACCTGCAGGTCATTCTTGCAGGGATTTTGGCAGCCATCTGCTGGAATCTGCTCACCTGGTATCTTGGAATTCCTTCCAGTTCATCCCATACCCTGGTTGGTGGATTTGCCGGGGCCGCCATTGCACATGCGGGTTGGCATGTCGTCAAGGCTTCCGTCATCCTCAAGATCGCAGCCTTCATCTTCCTGGCACCGCTGCTGGGAATGATGATCTCCTATATACTTTCTGTGATTTTGCTGCATCTGGTCAAAAGGGGACGACCCCATATTCTCGATGGCTGGTTCAGGAGACTGCAGTTGCTCTCCTCGGCACTCTTCAGTCTGGGGCACGGAGGCAATGACGCCCAAAAGGTCATGGGGATCATTGCAGCAACGTTGCTTGTGTACTTCAATGGTACCGATCCCTCGCAGGTTCCCTCCTGGGCACACATCGAGATGGTGGGAGGCAAGATTCCCTCCATTCCGCCTTGGGTAGTCCTTGGATGTTATACGGCCATCGGACTGGGTACTGTCTCCGGTGGATGGCGCATCGTCCGTACCATGGGCACCAAGATTACGAAGCTCTCCTCCTTTGAGGGGGTGACTGCCGAAACCGCCGGGGCCCTGCTCCTTTTCGGAACGGACGCATTCGGCATCCCGGTCAGCACCACCCACACCATCACGGGTGCCATCATGGGAACCGGTCTGACCCGCCGCATCACCGCCGTACGATGGGGAATCACCATCAACCTGCTCTATGCCTGGATCCTCACCATTCCCATCTCGATGGTCCTAGCGGCTTTTATCTATTGGTGCCTTACGCTCGCCGGAATTTGACTGGCAAGCCGATGGCTGCGATCCCCCGACAGGGACAGCCTTCCGATTTTTCCATGGTCCGTTCAACAGGCGTTCCCAATTTTTGATGCAGGCGAAAAGGTTGCCCTGCGATCCCCCGACAGGGAAAAATAGCTCTCAATTTTTTTCTCTATTTTTGCGGCATGGTGAAATTGCATGACACAGCCGTCCGGAATGAGCGCGTGGTACTCGTCGGACTCATCTACGGAAAACAGGAGGAGCGGTTGGTGACCGACTACCTGGATGAACTGGAGTTCCTGGCCGACACCGCGGGTGCGGAGGTCTGGGAGCGGTTTACCCAGCGTTTGCCCAATCCCCATCCCGCCACCTTTGTCGGATCCGGCAAGCTGCAGGAGATCCTGGATTTTGTAACGGTTCATGAGATTGATTCGGTCATTTTTGATGATGAATTGTCTGCGACGCAGCTACGGAACATCGAAAAGGTGATTTCATGCAAGATTCTGGATCGGACCAATCTGATCCTCGATATTTTTGCCAGGAGAGCCCAAACAGCACATGCAAAGACCCAGGTGGAGCTGGCGCAGTACCAATATCTGCTGCCCCGGCTGACCCGCATGTGGACACACCTCGAAAGGCAACAGGGTGGGATCGGCATGCGCGGACCCGGTGAGACACAGATTGAGACCGACAAACGGATCATTTTGGATAAGATCTCGCTGCTGAAGAGTGACCTTGCCAGGATCGACAAGCAGATGGCTGTTCAACGCAAAAACCGCGGCAATATGGTGCGTGTAGCGCTTGTCGGCTATACCAATGTGGGCAAATCGACCATCATGAACATGGTCAGTAAGTCGGAGGTTTTTGCAGAAAACAAGTTGTTCGCTACGCTGGATACCACCGTCCGGAAGGTAGCGGTGGGAAACCTGCCATTTCTGTTGACCGACACAGTCGGATTCATCCGGAAGCTGCCCCATCACCTGGTGGAGTCTTTCAAATCTACCCTGGATGAGACCCGCGAGGCAGATCTGCTGATCCATGTGGTGGATATCTCCCATCCCGGTTTCGAAGAACAGATCGAGGTGGTCAACAAGACCCTCAGCGACATTGGTGCATCAGACAAACCGATGATCTACCTTTTCAACAAGATCGATGCCTTCAGCCATCAACCCAAAGAGGAGGACGACCTATCGCCCGTCACCAAGGAAAACTGGTCATTGGAGGAATGGAAGAGCAGTTGGATGGCCAGGGAAAGCGGTCAAGCCGTTTTTATCTCTGCCCGCCAGATGATCAACATCCCGGAATTCAAACGGATGCTTTACGAAGAGGTAAAAAAGATTCATGTCACACGATTCCCGTTCAACGATTTTCTCTATCCCAATTTTGAAGATTGACGTTTCGGGCAGAAGATAAAAAAACCGGGAAGATGACTCTTTCCGGTTTTTTTGTACAGGGTAGCCTTGCGGGCTTTTTACTTTACGACTCCCTCTTTCACCAGATATTCGGCAATCTGAACTGCGTTGAGGGCAGCCCCTTTCTTGATCTGGTCGGACACGGTCCAGAAAGCGAGGCCATTGGGACGGCTGATGTCTTTGCGGATCCTGCCTACAAATACCTCATCGCGGCCAGCCAGGAAGAGAGGCATGGGATATTTCTTTTCGGAAGGTGAATCGATCACGATCACCCCATCGGCTTTTTCGAAGGCAGCTCTTGCCTGTGCCGGGGTCACCTCTTCCTCCGTTTCTACCCAGAGGGCTTCGGAGTGGGCACGCATGACCGGCACACGGACAGCCGTGGCGCTGACCAAAACATCGGAGTGCATGATCTTGCGGGTCTCGTGGAACATTTTCATCTCCTCCTTTGTGTAGTCGTTGTCAAGGAAGACATCGATGTGCGGAATCAGGTTCTGAACGATCTGATAGGCAAATTTACTCACGGTCGGCTCTTCCTGATTGGCTATCTGGACGGTCTGATTTTGCAGCTCATCCATTCCGGAAGCCCCTGCGCCGCTGGCACTCTGGTAGGTAGAGATGTGAACCCTGCGGATGTGGGAGAGCTCTTCGATTGGCTTCAGCGCAACCACCATCTGGATTGTGGTACAGTTTGGATTGGCAATGATCCGACGGGGCATGTTTTTCGCATCGGCGGCATTCACTTCGGGTACCACCAGCGGGATGTCCTCCTCCATGCGGAAGGCGCTGGAGTTGTCAATCATGATGGTGCCATGCTTGGTGATGGTTGCTGCAAAATCCTTGGAAATGCCCGCTCCCGCGGATACCAGGGCGATGTCGATCCCTTTGAAATCATCGTTGTGTTGCAATTCTTTCACAACCAATGTTTTGCCTTTGAAGTCATAGGTTTTGCCGCTGCTGCGGGCCGATCCGAAGAGGACCAGTTCATCCATGGGGAAATTCCGCTCTGCCAAAACTCTAAGAAACTCTTGTCCAACTGCACCGCTGGCTCCTACAATGGCTACTTTCATCTTTTGCGCTATTTTTTGGTTATTTTCTACATCCATGCCCCCCTCATCCGACCCAATACATTGGCCCATACGAGGTTCAAGTGCCTGCTATACAAATGCTTTTGAAAAAAAACTTTCGCACAAATTCGTTTTTGACAAACGATTGGGGTAAATTTACATAAACCGACCGTGTGCAAGAATCTGTAAGCACGACCCGACAAAAATAAACAATTTTCTTATTATTTTACAAAAAATGATCGTTTTTAATTACATATTCATTTTTATTGGCCTGTTATCCCATGCAATTGTTGCGAAATCCTCTCCAATCGTTGGTTCTTTGGTTTGGAAGGAGGTCTCAGGGGAGGTGTGTCGGGAAGTGGGGGAGAGGCCATCTTCCAGTTTATTGGATCGGGTTGTCCTGAATGAAATCATGGCAGATCCTACGCCTGTCGTCCATCTGCCAGATAGGGAGTATCTGGAGTTGTACAATGCGGGGGAGTTGGCGGTCAACTTAAAAGGGTGGAGTCTGGGATTGGGAACGAAGAAGAAGTTGCTTCCGGAGGTGGTGATTCCTGCCAAGGGTTATCTGTTGGTTGCAGCCGTGGGGGGGGGCGGTGCCGATCTCAAATCATTTGGGAGTGTTTTGGAGTTGTCGGGATTTGGGATCACCAATACCGGAATGGCCTTGACGCTTGCCAATACAGCCGGCCTGACGGTCGACAGTCTGCCATATGATCCCTCCATGCACCGGAAGGGAGCCGAAGCAGGGGGTTATTCGCTGGAGCGGATCGATCCGGATCGGTTGTGTGGGTCCGTTGGCAACTGGGCGACCTCCATTGCCGAAGCCGGTGGAACGCCGGGCAAGGTAAACTCGGTTCAGGCTACGAATACGGATCGGCAACCCCCGGCTATTGTTCAATCGGTGTGGAAGGAACCCTCCGGGCTGACCATTCAGTGGTCTGAACCCATCCTTTGGCAAGGGCGGTTCACCGATCATCTCTTCATACGCCCGGAAGGTCCGCAAATCGATTCGGTGAAATGGGATCCTGCCTCAGAGCTGCTCACCCTCTGGTTTTTGAAGGGTTCTCTGGTCAACGGAGTGGATTACCAAGGCTATTTTCAAGGCATTCGGGATGAATGTGGGAACGCTGCGGAGGGTCTTTCGGTCCCGTTCGGTATTTACCATCCGGCAAAAGGTGATGTGCGGATCAATGAAGTGTTGTTTCATCCCTTTCCGGGTGGAAGCGAATTCATCGAGTTGTTCAACAACAGCGGCCATACCATTGACCTGAACGGAATGTGGCTGGCTTTGCGTGACGACAACGGCGACCTGAAGACGAAATATCCCGTGTCGGAACTTTCGCAACGCATGGCAGATCAAAGTTATCTGGTCCTGACAAAATCCATTTCAGGCATTACCCGGTTTTACAAAACGCCCTGCGAAGCGTGTCTTCTGCAACGGGATAAGCTGCCGGTGTTATCGGATCAAGCCGCCACCATTGTTCTGATGGCCGATGAAGGAACGCTGATAGATGAGATGCACTATGATGAGGGGATGCACCATCCGGCGATGACAGAGACAGCCGGCATCTCACTGGAACGGGCGGCAGCTTCGGACGGCGCATCCAAGGCTTCGTGGCATTCTGCTTCGGCGGATGTTGGCTATGCCACCCCGGGTTACCCCAATTCTGCTGAACTGCCAAAAGAGCGAACGGATCAGCGGGTGACCCTTGATCCCAGTTGCTTCTCACCAAACGGTGACGGATTCCACGACCAGATGAAAATCCTGCTCAAGGTACCCGAAGCAGATTGGATTTTGAATATAACGATTCTGAATTATGCAGGAACCGTCATCCGAAAACTGGTGCAAAACGAACTGGCAGGAACCCGATCCGTATGGGAGTGGGATGGACTGAATGCAGATAATCAGCGGGTTATTCCCGGAATCTATCTTTTGAACATCTCTTTGTTCCATCCCTCGGGCAAACATGAACTTTTCCGGCTTTCCTGTGTTGTTACAGATCGCCTATAAATTTCTTATTTTTGAAACTCAAACACGCGCTAAAGAACAGATTTACATGGAACGGAGAAAATTCATTACCACTGGCATCACTGCCGGAATAGCCACGGGTGCTGCCATTACATTTGGAGGAGTTGACAACCTCATGGCGGGCAACGCCGCACTTCCTTACGACCTCATAGCCGTCAGGGGTGGCGAACCGGATGTCATGTTTGACAAGGCCATCGAATCTTTGGGTGGCATGTCGCAGTTTGTAAAACCTGGACAAAAGGTGGTTGTTAAACCCAACATTGGATGGGACAGGGTGCCGGAAAGGGGTGCCAATACCAATCCAATTCTGGTCAAAAGGATTGTTGAGCAATGTTTGAAAGCCGGGGCCAAAGAGGTCTTTGTTTTTGATCATACCTGCCATGAATGGACCAAATGTTATAAGAACTCGGGCATAGAGCAGGCCGTAACGACTGCCGGCGGGAAAATGGTTCCGGGTGACAGCGAAAGATATTACCAGAAGGTGACCATGGAAGGTGGTTCCCGGTTGAAAGAGATGAAGGTACATGAACTGTTGATTTCCAGTGATGTCTTCATCAATGTGCCCATCCTCAAAAACCATAGTTCCTCTAAGCTTTCCATCTCCATGAAGAACATGATGGGTTGTGTTTGGGATCGCGGTTACTGGCACAAGAATGATCTTCACCAGTGTATTGCCGACTTCCTCCATTACAAGAAACCGGATCTCAACGTGGTAGATGCCTACTACGTGATGAAACAGAATGGTCCGATGGGTGTTTCTGTCGATGACGTCGTCACCATGAAAAGCTTGATTGTTTCCAGAGACATCGTAGCTGCCGATGCGGCTGCCGCGAAATTCTTCGGCAAGGATCCGGCTGAAATCAACCACATTCAGATGGCCGGAGCTGCCGGACTCGGTCAGATGGATCTTTCCAAACTCAACATCAACCGCATCAACCTCTGATGAAATACCGTTTCCTGAAATGGAGCCGTGTGGTCATTGCGGCCTTTTTCCTGATCCTGTTGTTTCTCCTCTTTGTGGATTTCAGGAAGAGTTTTTCGAAGGAGGTATACAACTGGGCTGTCTCACTTCAATTGGTGCCGGCGGTCTTGAAAAGTGTGACGGCTGCAGGAGGGGTTACGATAGGTGCGATCCTCCTTTTGGCATTGACCCTGTTGTTTGGCAGGGTCTATTGCTCTTTTCTTTGTCCGCTGGGGATCTTTCAGGATGTGGTATCCCGTATCGGGGGCCGCATTCGCAAGAAAAGCAAATACAAATTCAGCAAAGCCTTCACCTATCTCAGGATTTCCCTGTTGGTGCTGGTGCTTTTGCCACTTCTGGCCGGAAGCATCTCTTTGGTCACCCTGCTGGATCCCTACAGTCTGTTTGGGCGAATCTCCACTACACTCTTCAAGCCGTTGCTTGTCTGGGTTAACAATCTCTTTGCAGCGGGCTTTGCCAAGGCTGACATCTACAATTGGCTCTACCGCTACGACATGATCCCCGTCCATCCGGTGTTGCTGATGCTCACCACCCTCTTTGCAGCGGGCGTGTTGCTGCTCTCCTTTTACAGGGGAAGGCTCTATTGCAATACCATTTGTCCGGTCGGCACCTTTCTGGGATACCTCTCCAAGATCTCTCTTTTTCGGGTCCGACTGAGCGAAAGCCAGTGTACCCGCTGTGGAAAATGTGCCAGGGTCTGCAAGGCAGAGTGCATTGAGGTGAAGAGCAGAACGCTCGACGCTTCCCGGTGTGTTGCCTGTTACAACTGCCTGACCGTATGTACGGAGAAGGCCATCTCCTGCAAGACCGGATTCAAGTCTGTCAAGTTTGAAAAGCCGGTGGCCATGGTCGATCAACCCCAAAAAGAGAAGCCTGCCGGCACAATGGATCCTTCCAAAAGAAGTTTTTTGGTGACGGGTGCCTTGGGAATTGCCGCCTTGTACGGATTTCGTAGTGCGGATACCGTGCCGGGCGAGAAAAAGCTCAAGGGAGTTGCTCCCAAACCGCATGGTCAAAGTACGATTCCGGAGAAGAAAACCTCTCCGGTCTCCCCTCCGGGATCTCAATCCGTTGAAAGATTCAATAAGATCTGTACCGGTTGTTCGTTGTGTATCTCGGCCTGTCCGACGAAGGTACTGCAGCCGGCTTTCCTTCAATATGGACTCATTGGAATGATGCAACCCTACATGGACTACCGCAAAGGACTTTGTGAATTTGATTGCAACCTTTGCAGCAATGTTTGTCCAACCGGGGCCATCCTCCCCCTGACGACAGAAGCCAAGCATGTCTTGCAGATTGGGCAGGTGCATTTTGAAAAGCGCAATTGCATCGTGGAGACAGAAAAGACCGATTGTGGCGCCTGTTCGGAACATTGTCCGACCAAAGCCGTTCACATGGTGCCATATGGGAAGCTATTCATTCCGGAGGTCGACCAGAAAATCTGTGTGGGATGCGGAGCCTGCGAATATGCCTGTCCGACCACACCGTTCAAGGCCATTTTTGTAGATGGGAATCCGAAACATCTGGTAGCAGAAAAGCCCAAAACGGAAAAGGCCAAGAGTGCTCTCAAAGAAGGAGAGTTCCCTTTCTAAAACATTTCTTGAGGAAAAATGAAAAACGGATTTCGAACAGAAGTCCGTTTTTTTTATCAACGGGGAGATAAGCCCGATCCCCGGATCATGCGGTGCTTGCCCTGGAGATCCAGGCGAGTCTGGATCTCTTTAAAACCAGCCTCCCGAAACAATTGTGCCACCTGCACCGCTTTTGACTCGTTGATCTCACAATAGAGACGGCCATCAGGGGATAGATGCCTGCCTGCAAAGGCGACGATGGCCCGGTAGAAAAGCAGAGGGTCTTCGTTGGGTACGAACAGGGCCAGATGGGGTTCAAAGTCGAGGACGTGACGTTCCATTTCCAACGACTCTTCCTGTAGCACATAAGGCGGATTGCTTACGATGACATCCCATTTGACCTCCGGATCCACATTTTTTGTTTGGAGGATGTCCTGACGGGCAAAACGAGCGGCAGAGCCATTGATTTCTCCGTTTTTCCGGGCAATTGACAAGGCTTCTTCCGAAATGTCCCATCCTTCGACCCATGGGATGGCGGACAGAAGATCCACGGCGATCGGTATACATCCCGAACCCGTTCCCATATCCAGCAGCCGCTGGCAGGAGGATTTTTCCTCCTCCACAATCCATTGCACCAGTTCCTCCGTTTCCTGCCGGGGAATGAGGACAGCGGGAGAGACGATCATGCGGAATCCCATAAAATAGGTCTCTCCCAGAACATATTGAATGGGTTCATGCATGGAAAGCCGTCGCATGATCTCCTCAATTTCCATTATCTTTGAATCGGGAAGTGGTTCCGTCTGGTGAAGATGCATCTGTAGCCGACTGTAACCCGTAACCTTCTCCAGGATCATTCGGGCGATACTTTCGGCCTCTTCTTTCCCGTACATGGGAAGGAGCCGTTCTTGGATGGAATTTTTTGTTTTTAACATGACTGAAGATACAAAAATAGGCAATTGGGCCCACTCCGGATGGGAACAGGATGAAAAATTCATGTTGCGGGCAATGGATCTGGCCCGCATGGGCATGGGGAATGTTGCACCGAATCCAATGGTCGGATGTGTGATCGTTCATGACGGACGCATCATCGGAGAGGGGTATCACAGAAGGTACGGGGAAGCCCATGCCGAAGTGAATGCCGTGGAAGCGGTTCATGACCGGTCCTTGTTGCGGCAATCGACGGTCTATGTCACGCTGGAACCCTGTTCCCATTTTGGCAAGACCCCGCCCTGTGCTGATCTCCTGATACGCTTGGGAGTTCCCCGGGTTGTGGTGGGTACGGTTGATCCCAATGAAAAGGTGGCAGGAAAAGGGATCGCCAGGCTGCGTGAAGCCGGTGCAGAGGTGTTGAGCGGACTCCTGGAGAAGGAGTGTGCCTGGATGAACCGGCGCTTCTTTACCTTCCATCAGAAAAGGAGACCTTACATCATCCTGAAATGGGCCAGGACAGAAGACGGGTTCATCGACAAGGCCAGAAGTGAGCAGAATTTTGGTCAGCCCTCCTGGATCACCAATGACCTTTCCCGCATCGCCGTCCATAAAATGAGGTCGGATGAAGCGGCCATCCTGGTCGGCACCAATACCGCCCTGAAAGACAATCCCTCCCTGACGGTGCGGGACTGGGCAGGCCACCATCCCCTTCGCCTGGTCCTTGACCGGACAGGCAGATTGCCCGACACCCTTGCCTTGTTTGATGGCTCTACCGAGACCATCATCTTTACCGAAAGGGAGTTCGCTTCACAACCCAATCGTGAATATGTCAGGATGCCTTTCGATGAAACATTGTTGGATTCCCTGTTGGCATTTCTTTACGAAAGAGGCATTCAGTCACTCCTGGTTGAGGGAGGCCGAAAGTTGTTGGATTCCTTCATCCAGCGAAACCTTTGGGACGAAGCGCGGGTCTACATTGGCAACACCCGATTTGGAGAGGGGATCAAGGCACCGGAACTCCGGTGGCAACATGAACGGGAAGAGTCATTGGATGACAGCCTGATGAGAATCT
This sequence comes from Marinilabiliales bacterium, assembly GCA_021286825.1. GTDB lineage: Bacteria > Bacteroidota > Bacteroidia > Bacteroidales > Prolixibacteraceae > CAINVV01. The sequence continues at coordinate 11,544 of JAJTBP010000082.1, forward strand.
ATTACAAGAATGATTGATGGGAGTTCCTTTCGCCCCCCGATCGCTTGGCCCTAACCTTCCACGGCTTACCATATTGCTGTGGTCCATTGCAACGCGGGTGTTTCACTTGCCGGATCGGGCATTCATCTCCTGAGGTTGCCCGGATCTGTTGCCTTTTCCGTCTTTTGCCTTGATTTTCGCCATCCAGATGCTGGCATTCAATTCAAATCCAATCAACAGGATCAATGCCATAAAGTAGAAATAAAGCATCACCACAATCAGCGTGCCGATCGAGCCGTAAAGGGTGTTGTACCGCCCAAAGTTGTTGATGTAGAAAGAGAATCCGACCGATATCAGGATGGATAACAGGGTGGATAGGGTCCCTCCTGCCGAGATAAAACGAAACTTCATCTTATGGGCCGGGGCATAGTAAAAAAGAAAGGCAAAGGCAAAGAAGAAGAGGAGCAGGATCACCAGCCATTTACCCATCAGCAAATAATAGACGTGATTGGAATGAATGATGTGCTTGACCAACAAGAACTTCATGAAATGTTGACTCCCGGTGATCAGGGCGACGCTCAGGGTGGTCAGCAGGGTAAGGATGATGGAAAGTCCGAAGGCGACCGCATAAAGGCTCACGATGTTACGGTTTTCCTTGGCGTGTATCGTGTTGTTGAAGGCGATGATGATGGAGACCAGTCCGTTGGTGGAAAAGATGAAGGCAGCAAGGAAACCAAAGGAGAGCAATCCCCCCCTGGGTTGGGTGATGATGTCCTGAATCGTTTCCCGTATCGCCAGAAAGGCATTGTCCGGTAGCACGCTCTGCATGAGATTCATCAGGTGCAGCTGGAAATTGTCGATCGGAATGTAGGGAATCAGGGTAAACAGAAAGATGATGGCCGGGAAGATGGCCAGAATAAAATTGAAGGCAATGGCGGAAGCACGCATGGTGATGGCCCCGTTCACAATCCCTTTCCAGAAAAAGAGCATCACGTCATAGAGCGGGATGCCG